>DATGFK010000461.1:0-9640 GCA_035309185.1 Aggregatilineales bacterium | reverse complement strand
CCTCTGGTTCCTGATCTGCCAGCCGGGTGCAGGCGACCTACCGGCACTCTTTAGCGTCGGATTTGTGCTTGGCTGTCTGCTCATCGGCCTGCTGCTGACACGGATTGCCATTAATCGAAATGCACCATCAGGCGTTGCTCAACTGATTAGCCTGGGTGGCGCTGCGGGCGCCATCGCGCTGTCGTTGCTGGTTGTGTTTCCATTAGCGAGTGTCGGTAGCCATCCGTCGCTGCTGACCCATTTCCTGCCCATTCCGGCCTGGCTGGTTTCGGCAATACTCGTGGTCTTGCTGTGGTATCGCGCGCAGGCAATTGCCAGTGATCTGATCACGCCGATGCGCACCGCATTTGACTTCCGGCTGGGAATCGTGATGATGATCTTCGCGGCTCTCATTCAGGACCAACGTATTCACACGTTTACCCTGGCTCTGCTTCCGCTTTTCTTCTTCGCCGGGCTGCTGGCAACGTCCCTCGCGCGCTTGTCTAGCCTTTATATCAGCCGCACGGTTCAACGCACGACCTTCAGCGGACGCTGGCTGGCCCTCAATGCAGGATCAGCAGCGCTGGTGAATGGATTGGGTTTGTTGCTTGCCACTCTACTCACAGGGATCAGCCTGGGCGGAATGAGCGCGCTGCTGCAACAGTTGTTGGCTGGGATCGGCACGATCCTGTTGGCAATTTTATATCCCGTCCTGGTGGTCATTGATGCGATTGCAAGCTGGCTGGCCGAACACCTGTCATCGGTGTTCGCCAAATTACAGGTGCCCCAGATCGGCAACACATTTAATACCGCCCAGGCTTCGGCGGCCCCATCCAATCAGGCCGCTCTCGTCATGATTCTGACGGCGCTCTTCAAGGTCATCCTGCTTGCCCTCCTTTTTGGCGCGGCGCTACTTCTCCTGACCCGGCTGTTGCAACGGCGTGAGACGGACAAGTCAGGCAACGACGAAGAACGAGAGCACATGGCCTCGCAGAACGTGTTAAAGGGCGTTGGCGCTGCATTGCGCCATGCGCTGTCCAGCCTACAGGCAGCCCTGCCCATAGATTGGTTGACAGGGCGCCGACTGCTGGATGCCATGAGCATCCGCTGGCAATATGCGCGCCTCGCCGAACGGGCGGGGGCGCTGGGCTTCCCGCGTGGTGAGGCTGAAACTCCTTTTGAATATCAAAGCCAGCTCAAGCAGGCATTCCCAGGCTATGAAGACCAGATTAAACTGGTCACGGCTGCCTACGTCAATGTTCACTACGGCGAATTACCCGACAATCCCCAGGGATTTGCCGCCGTGAAAGAATCGGTGGACGCGATGCTGGCAAATACCCAGGAGCAATTTGACCAACGCAAGCGAGCGCCCGTTCCACCGTCTTGATCGTTCAAAAGGACGATGCTCACGCGGGCATCAGGCTGCGAGCCTTTTCAAGCAGGATGTTCGGAAGGATGGGCTTTGCCACAAACGCATTGGCGCCCAGGCGGAGACTTTCGCTTTCGCTCACGGAATCGGCGCTGGCTGTCACCACGAGTACGGGCGTCTTTTGTGTGGCCGGGCGCTCCCGGATCAGTTTGCACAGTTCAAGGCCGTTCATACCCGGTAGGGCCAGGTCAAGGATAATCAGGTCAGGCGTATGACGTTCAAGTGCTGCGAGGGCTTGCTGGGCGTTTATCGCCGCCTCGACGTGGTAGCCGTCGCGTTTGAGCATCACACGGATCAGTGTCTGAGTGTTATCGTCATCGTCTATGACAAGAACGTGTTTCTGTCTCGATAGCGGCCCAGTACCGGGTAATCCGGTCAGACGACGAGCCAACTGCGCGAAAGTTGCCACGTCAAGCGGCTTTTGCAATACACAGTCTGCACGCTCGTAGATTTCCTCCGTTGCCATGTGGGCCTGGGCCGTCATGACCATCACCTTCATGTCGGCGTGCAGTGGCGTCGCGCGCACCTGCTTCAGCACGTCGTGGCCGCTCATGCCCGGCATTTGCAGATCCAGTGCCAGCAGATTGAAGGATTGCTGTTTCAGCAGGTTCGCGCCTGATTGGCTGTCTTGCATGACCAACACTTCGTAACCAAGCGATCCCAAAACAAGTTCACAAATTCGGCAAGAATCGATGTTGTCGTCAATGACCAGCGCCGTTTGCATTTTGACGTTCATACGACCCTCTCTGGCGCGCTGAAAATGATCTGATTAGCATACCGCTCATCCTATCGAAAAGAAACTTCTCCAATAGAGGGAGAGTGGCACAGAGCGGCGATTTGAGCCAGCAAACTGGATCGCGCGGCCAGGCGGCCTCATAGACGTTGACTGACCCTGCTATAATGCTGTAGTAACACATCGCACTTACATTGGTGGACAAAAGATGAACCTGAAGCATATTGAAGGCCCCGGCTACGTTGTAGACATCGAGTGGGCTGACGATGGACAGCCAGTTCAGTATGTGAACTGTCATGGCTCCGTCACACAATCCGGACAGGCCCTACAAGCGGTGGCCGCATCGGTCAAAATGATCGAGGAGTCGTCATTCCAACACGTTTGTGTGGTCTATAATCTGCTGGACTTACAACATACGCCCAATCTGGCGCGTTTCATGGTTGGCAGATTTCCCTCTTCGCCCAAGACGGCGCATATCATCCTGGCGACGACCAATCCCGCCTTCCAACTGATTGGATCAGTGGCGGCAGTGGCCGGTTCACGGCGGCTCCGCACCCTGGAAGTGTGCCGACACGTGGAAGAACTGGCCGAGGCTGTCAAGCATTGGCTGGCCCTGCCTGACCGTACCAAAGGACACATCATCGAGAACCTGCGACCATAACCGTCTGTTGCCTCGTTTACAGAACGAACAGCCGTTGGGAAGTCTCCGCTCAGTGGTATAATCACCGGTCAACTTGGAACATTTCGCAGAGGCTTGATGACCCCGGATAGACTCCAGGCAATTGCCCCGTTTATCGCCATTGGCGTATTTATTCTGGGCGCACTTCTGTTTCTGCTGTCACTTCGGTACCTGCGCAAGGGGCGCACGGATGCCTACTGGCGGGCGCGGCGCACTGCGGGTCAGCGGGGCTGGCAATTGTTCTTGTGGGCCGTCGGCTTGATGGTGCTATCGGGGGTCATCTGCGGTGTTACGGGCGTTGCAGCGCTGATTAACGCTCACGCCGCACGTAGCCAGTCCGTGACGCAGGCCTCCATGCAGAATACCCTGCCCTCGTCACTGGATACTTCTACACCGCCAACAGCGTCATTACTCGCTTCGCTCTCGCCAGCGACAACGAACGAAGTCGCCGGAACCCAGGTGACGGGCCTGGCTACAGCCAGCGCCGCGACTGCCGCCCCGGAGGTGACACCCACTCCTGCGCCGACAGAGACTTCGACGCTGCGCGTCGTCACGGCTACGCCGCCGCCCATCCCCACGCAGTCCCCGACGATAAGCTCGACTCCAACTGAAACGCTAGTCCCTGCGCTTGCCGTCAGCCCAACGCTCGATTCGAGCGTAACGCCGGGAGCGGATGCGCGCCTGACTATTACTGCCCTGGACACCCAGATTTCCGCGGACTTCACGCCCGTTTCGCCCGGCGTCCGTTTTGCGGCGGGCTTCAACCGCATCTACTTTTTTGTAAAGTATAGCGGGATGCAAAACGGAATTCTGTGGCGACGGCAACTTTTGTTCGGTAGCACGACGCTCGACAACAGCCTGTATTTATGGGGACAGGGCGAATCTTCCGGTACTGCCTATTTCTTCTTTGGGCAAGAAGGCGGATTCAAGACAGGCCGGTACGAGATTCGCCTGTATATCGGCGCCACCGATCAACCTGCGACCACGGCGATCTTTACGGTGCAATGACGGGCGCGCCTCGCCCTTTGTTGGCCGTCATCGCTTACTGAGTGGCAGGCACGGCGAGCACCTGGCCCGGATAGATCAGGTCAGGGTTTTGCATACAATTTGCAGCGGCAAGTGTCTGCACACTCAATCCGTAGCTGGAGGCAATCGCGGCAATCGTATCGCCGGACTGGATCGTATATTGAACCCATCCGTTCGGTACGATGCACTGCCCATCTGGCGACACAATGCCACCGGAGGGAACCGTCGTTGGTTGCCCAACTGGCGCCGGTTGTCCCGGATAAGTCGGCGCATAGACCGGGTAGACTGTTGTAGGCACGTAATAGGTGGGATAGATGGTGACACCCGGCGGAACGGCGGTACTGAAGATAATCGGGCGCGCCGTGACGACCGGACGTCCGTTAATATCGGTGGGTATGGCTGTGGTTAATGACAGGGCTGAGAAAACGTTGCTCAGTGAACCGGTTTGTGCCAGGATAACCAGCAAGAACAAACCGATCAACAGCAGAACTGTGATCGCGCGACTTCGCATGGAGTTGTCCTATTTGGCTTCGGAAGCGTCGCCTGGATAAGTCGTTACGACGGAATTGTCACCGCTAAACGGATTGGGGACATATTTGTCGGCATCCCAATCGTTGTGCCAATCCCGACTGTTGACCAGATAGCGATACTGGTATTCTCTGTTTGGCTCAAGATCGAGCGTAATGCTGAATGTGCTCCCTTTCTTTTTTTCCATCCGGGTTGCTTGCTCATCCCAGTTGTTGAAATCGCCAACCAGGAATACCTGCTCTGCACCTTCTGCGATGGAGTTCGGCACCTCGAAAGTCACTTTGCACTTGGTTTTGAGGTATTTCTTTTTGACCATCAAGCACCGCCGTTTGTGCAACACCAACTGCTCTGCGCTAAATATGATTGTACCACAAGCGGCGTTCTGGTGTCCGGTCTGGCTCCGTTGGATCTAGAGGGATTGCATCTGCGCTTACAACCCACGGATCAAGAATGCCGGATTGCTGAAGATCGGGTTATCGCTGGAAAACACAGGCGTTCCCACTTCACCCCCTCCGCCCGCCGCTCCCCCGGCAATCATGTCCAGTTCCTCATCCGTCGGGTCATTGAAAACAAGGGTGCTGATCGTGGACTTGAATTCTTCTTCGGTGAAGTAATAACCCATCGTTCGTGCCGTTACCAGCAGACTGTCAATATCGCAGTCTCCGAGTCGTTTTTGTAAGGATTTGTCGCTGTTGCACATTCGCAAAAATGATAATACGGTATCGTTCAACATGCCTGCCTCTGCTTAATGATGTGGCCGACGACGGCTAGGGACGATGCACGATGTCGCCGTACAGGCTCGCCAGTAACTGCTGGTTAGCGGGGCTTCCCAGGCTGACCTCACCTGTACCAGCGCCGCCCACCGCTCCCCCGGCAACCTGCTCAAGCTCATCGTCGCTCAACTCGTTAGAGGCCAGGGTGCTAACAGTTTTACGGAACTCATCGGCGGTAAAGCGATAGCCGAGTTTATCCGCAAAGGCAACCACCCCTTCAAGATCAAGGTTCTTCTGCTTCGCTTGCAGCGTTTGATCGGTCAAGGACACCTTGATAAATCCGACAACAGCAGTGTTTAACATGGCTCATTCTCCCCTGGAATTATGGATTACGCACAAGGATACACCATGAGCGTCAAGAGATCGTCAATTATCGAAACCAGGGCTACATTCGCCGCAGAGCGCTGATGAAAAGGCCAAACAGTCCCACGCCCCCCAACGCGATGATCGGCACGATGGGCGGTATCCCGGTCTGGCTGGTTGACAGTGAGGTACGCACGGGCAGTGTGGCTTCCACGTAGCCCGCCGGAAACGTGAAGGTCGGCAGTGGCCCGGATAACGTTGGCTCGTCGGTAACGTTGCTGCCCGGAAGGCGCGTAAATACGCCCGTTGCGGACGCCTGCGCGGCGGTGGCCGCCTCAGGCCCGCCCGGTGTCAATGTGATCACGGCGGCGGTCTGCTGCGCCACGCTGGTAGATACGTTGGGTGACGGGACAATATTGGGCGCAACGGTGGGAATCGCGTTGGGGTCGAGGCCGGTGACGTTCACAATGTCCTGGTAAACCCAGGCTAACCCGGTTGGAGACTTGTCGTACTGGATTTCGAGCCATTTCTCATAGCGCCCGATGACGCCATAGAACTGGCCCGGGTAGATTGTCCCCAACTTCTCGGCATCGGTGCTTGGCGCCGCACGCAAGTTGGCTCCTGTCTCTTTGCTGATGGCCTCCACACGGGCCAGGCCTGGAAGGGCCTGGGTCGGCGTACGGCTGGGAGTCGTCGTGACCTGCGGCTCCGGTGTCGCCGTCAGGGTGGGAATGATGATCTGCACAGGGGTAGCCGTCGGGTTTTGAGCCTCAACCGGTTGGCCGTCCAGGGCGGCAGCAAAAGTCAGCAAAAGGCTCCCTGCCAATAACAGACCTGGAGCGTGCTTGCGAAGTGAAAATTGTGAATGACGCATAGATTGTCACCAGGAAATGATATTATCCGTCGTGTCTTTGCCTTGATCAGCGCGCACGATTTTACCCTGGTTTTCTAACTAACCCTGGTAAACCTGCGCCGGATAGCCTTTGACCGTCCAGCCGCCGATCACATAGGGCGGATCGGCAACGCCTGGCGCGCAGGCCCAACAGTCTGCCGGAAGCCATTCCCCATTGTAGCGCCGGGCCACGTGCAGGTGGGTTGCCAGCGCATTCAGGTAAAAGCCCTCGCATGACGGATGGCCGATGGCTTGTCCGGCCTGGACAACCGTCCCGGCCTTGATACTATCCTGGGCTGCGACGTGCAGATATACCACCGTCCAGCCGACTCGTTCGTCGCCGTCCATGTTGATGTCAATCACTATCTGTCCGTCACCGCTGCGCGTGATGAGGCCGCCAATCACTGCCGTGGCATCATTGGCCGAGATATAGCAAGACCCCTGGGCAGTGACGACGCTATCCGGCGGGCGCGGCGGCGCGAAATCTATGGCCGACCAACCGCTGTTGTTATCCCACCCGCCATGAGGCCCGGCAGTGAAGTACCACGTTTCGCCTTGCTTGAATGGCAACTGGAAAGTAGGCTGGTGGAGATCGGGCGGGATCAGCGGCTCATAGGCAAGCCGGAATGGGTCGCCGAACATTGCCATATAGGTGGTGAGGAATCCTGAGAGCTGAACTTGGTTCTGCCACGTGGCCCGGTCAACGCTTTGACTCAAAAAATACTGCACGGCCACGCTTCCTGGGTTCAACTCAGGTGCGAAGGCCAGCCGGGAATTGTCGCTGAATTTCAGGGCCGCCATACCCCGGTACTTCCAGCCATAGTACCCGGCATTGAGTGTATTCGCCGCCCAGTTGACCTGTTTGAACAGGCCTTTCTGCTGAGGGTCTTTGTTGCCCATCGGGTAGGCGATGGAATCCGGGTCGGGGGCCGGATTGGTGATCCAGTGTCCGCGATATTCCAGCAGCGCCAGGAGCAAGCGCGGGTTGACGCTCGCGCTGGTCGCGACGAACTGGATGATCTCCGCTCCGCTCATCACACGCGGCGCTTCTCCTGGCAGCGTTGGAACTTCCTCCGAGTAGACGCGGATAAAGCCCGGTTGGAATTTAATATAGGCGAAAATATCGAAGCCGCGCGCGCCCGGTGAATTGACCAGTTCGCTGTCGGGGATCAGTTTGACATTGGGGGTGGTCTGTGTTGGACGGCTCGGTACGTTGATCACCTGGCCGACGAATATGGTGCTGCTTGCGCTGAGGCCCGAATTAAGCCCCAAAAGCTGATCCACCGACGTGCCATAAGCCTGGGCAATCGTCGCCAGTGTGTCGCCATTCTCGATGGTATAGGTCGCCAGAAGTTGGAGCGGCGGATAGGTCGGATTGGGGGTCGGCTGAATGGGCGTCGCCGTCGGGCCAGACGGCGTCCAGGTAGGCAAAAATGGATTGGGCAGACTCGGCTCAATGCTGGCAATGCGCGCAGGCGTCGCCGTCACGTACACGACCGGCGGCCCGGACTGGGCGCAGGCGACGACGGCTCCCGCCATGAACAGCGCAAGGAGCAGAATTCTATTGTCTCTCACAACATCTGACTTCTTCAGGCGTCACTTCTCGGATAGTGCATTCACCAGACGCGGCAGCGATACGTCGTAGCGGTAATGGGTGCCACGGTGCCCGCCCGGATATTCTTCGTACGTATGCGGGATGGACAGGCGGGTCAACTCCCGGCTCAACAGCCGGGCGCCAACCTGTAGATTGTATTCGTCAAACTGCCCACAGTCTATGAATAGTTCCTTAAGGTTTCGCAGCGCCGAGACGTATGCGCCCTGGCTGACCATGCGTACCGGGTCGGCTTGAAGGCAGCGTTGCCACACGTCCTCGCGCAGCGCGCCTGTCTGCATGTCAATCGGCAGATCAAATCCATGCGGCTCTTCCGGGTTCGGCGCGTGCGTGGCCGCCCAGGTGAGGATACTCACGGCATCATAAAAGGCCTGCGATTTGGGCGTATTCTTCAGGGCGTCTTCCAGGAGACCATCCAGACCACCGTAGCGCATCAGGTTCGTGTGCAGGCGCGCGATTTCCGGCATCGCCATGAATTCAAAATAGGCGTCTCCGCTGTGATCCGCCACAGCCCCAAACATTCCAGGGCGCTGCATGGCGTGGACAATCGCCGCATAACCGCCGCTGCTGCGTCCCATAATGCCCCGGTGAGCGCCGCCAGGCAGCGTGCGGTAATGGGCATCCACGTAGGGAATGATCTCGTCCAGCAAATAATCGCCATAGTTGCCGATGGCGATGCTGTTCACGTGCAGCGCTCCGCCCAGGCGAGTCCATGTGTCCGGAATGATCATGATACAGGGCGGACAGGCCGCAGAACCGATCAGGCGATCCAATTGCTGATTGACGCTTTCGTCCCACGCGCGCCAGTTCAGCATGGATTGGCCGGTGTTGCCGTGGCTGGACAGCATCAGGACAGCCGGATAGCGGCGCCCAGGCTCGTCATGGTAGCCTGGCGGCAGATAGACATGTAAGGGCCGCAGGGGGGGATCGCCCAGGCGGTTGCCCGCCAATGCGCGGCTCTCGAACATCACGCGATCCAACGTTCCGGGTTTATAAGTCGGATGAGTGGAGATAGAATTGCCCATTGCCTGCATTTAGCTATGCCGGAGTGTCACGGGCAATTATAGCACCGATAGCAATCAATCCCCGGCCTGTCTCGCGACGTGCTTTGTGAGAGAAGATTGCTCGGCATCCTGCAATAAATAGATGGTGATCCGTAACTCGCCGAGTCGCAACTCGTCGCCGTTGCTCAGGGAATAGGACTGATGGGCGCCGATGTCCCTGCCATTGACGAACGTGCCATTGCTGCTGCCCAGGTCTTCAATAAAGACACTTTTATCCTCGCGAACAAGCCTGGCGTGGGTGCGCGATACGCCTTTGTCGAAGCCGCTATATTCTTCCAGGTCGAGTTGTGCCTGCCCCCGGCTTGTCCCCAACCGACGCCCCAGGACGATTTGTCTGTCCAGGATCAGGCTAATTGGCTCCCGATGGTTTTGGACGAACAACACGATTGCGTTGGATGGCAGGGGTTCAGAAACATCATTCAAGGCTGGCTGTGTGCCCAGTTGTTTCGTTTTTAGCGCAGGATTGTCATTCGCGTTTCTGTTGATTAAGGCGCCGACGACCCGCTTTAACTCGTGGATATTGATGGGCTTGCTCATAAAAACATCCGCGCCTGCTTCGATAGATTGAGCAACGATATTCGGCTCAGAAGACGCGCTGACTACCACAACAGGGAGCAAGGGA
>DATGFK010000460.1:0-16135 GCA_035309185.1 Aggregatilineales bacterium | reverse complement strand
GAACTGAAAGACGTTCCCCTGATCCGGCTCCACTTCTGACCACATCGCCAGCCCGTCGTCGCCCGTGTTTCGGATCGCCGACTGCTGGACGGTGACATTGCTGATCCCTTCGTGCAGATTGATCCCATCGGCGGTGGTGTTGCGGATGCGAACGCCTGTAATAGTCAGATCGCTAAACGGGCCGTCGAACCACATGCCTACTTTGGTATGCTCAATCCACAGGCGCTCAATGGTCGAATGATCGCCAATGGCGCCGCCAATCCCGTTGACCTGGGCGCTGTCATCGCGGTCAGTGACCTCGCCGACGATGGCAAAATCCGACAGATGCACATTCTGGCTGGGCGCGGGACTGGCAAGGCCGTAAAGTCCAACTCCTGAGCCGTGCAGGGTCGAATACCACATGCCCGCGCCACGCATTGTCACATTATCTACGATGATATGTGAGGTGATCGTGAACGTGCCAGGTGGAATCCATACCGATTGGCCTTGTTTGTGGGCCGCTGCCAATGTCTTGTACATGGCCTGCGTGGAATCCTTAACGCCAGTTGGGTCTGCCCCATAATCTACGATAGACAGGCTGTTGGCGCTCTGCGCCAGCGGCGGCGCGACTTCCTCGAAGTCGGCCAGGTCAATCGTGTAGGATGGCGCCGTATCGCCTGAATCCATTTGCAAGCGCACTTTCGTTCCGGCAGCCATTTCGGGCAGCAACTGGTGCGTTTCGTCGAAGAAATGGTGGGGGTAAATGTCAAGTGGGTTGTTGTTAAAGGGATAGCCGCCATAAAACCAACTGTAGACCGAAGTCAGGCTCAGGTCAGCCTGCTTCTGCCCGTTGACGTACAGGCTGAGCGGCGCTGTTAGCCCTTTGCCGTCCTTAGAATCGGGAATGCTGTAGCGCACGACCAGCGAATTGGCCCTCTGGGTCAGGGTGTATTCAACGTACTGTCCCACTTGCGTAAGCTGTACTGCTTTTCGCCCCGACGCTTCCGACGGTAGATGCGTAAACGTGAAATCCGGCCCGATGATGGTCCCGTTTGTATCGGCGTCTTCAGCTTCCATCTCGACGTAAGGCAGGGTGGCTCCACGTGCCGGGGTAGCTTGCGCGTGAAGGGAAGGCCAGGAAGCGACCAGTCCTAGCATCAGCGCCCCAAGCGCCATAGCCGCCAAAGGTTGACCTGCTCTTAGCCGACGGTTGTCGCTCATGGGTTATGAGATCCCTTTAGCCCTTCACCGCGCCGACAGATAAGCCGCGCTGCAAATAGCGTTGCAGGGTGATGGCGACAATAATTGGCGGCAGCAAGGCCAGGAAGGACGCTGCCATCTGCTCATTAAACGCGGGGGCAGTGACGGTGCTTGCGTTCAGCATATACCATAACCTGACGGTGATAGGCTGCATTTCGACATTATTGCGTAACACCAGGAGTGGGAGCAGAAAGTCTTTCCACAGTCCGATGAAGCCGACAATAAGCATGACAGCAATGATCCCTCGTGCCAGCGGCAGCGTGATAGACACGAAGATTTGCAGCGGAGACGCGCCATCAACTTTAGCAGCATCGTATAGATCGTCTGGAATGCTCTCAAAAAAGATTTTCATGATCAGGATGCCAAAGGCATTGACCGAGTAGGGCAGCCACAGGCCCCAGTAGGATCCGAGCAAACTGATGTTCAGGATCGGTACATTGATAAGTGTCGTGAAGAGCGGAATGATGTAGGCGATCTGCGGGATCATGAGCGTGATCATGAACCCGCCGAGGATCAGGCGACCACCAAAGGGTTTCAAGCGGGCAAGGCTGTAGGCTGCCAGGGTGGTCACGGTTAATTGACAAATCAAGCCACCCCCGACCACGATGAAAGAATTCTTGAAGTACGTCAGAAAGTTATACTTCGTAAAGACGGTTGCATAGTTTGACCACTGCGGATCAGCCGGGAAGATCTGCAAGCCGCTGTTGTAGATCTCCAGGCTGGACTTGAGGCCGGCCGTAAATGCATACAAAAATGGAAACAATACGGTAAAGGCCAGCAGTAGCAAAAGTACCAGAAACAGCAAGAAGACCGAGCGCCCCGCGGGGGTGCGCAGCTCCAATCGGGTCAGAATCCCACGATCCCAGGTTTCCATCGAATAACCTTCCTAAAATTAGCTAACGATAATACTGGTCATTTTCATTATGTGGTTCGCCGGGTATAGCGGAGGTAGACAGCCGAGAAAAGGCCCAGGATGATAATCAGTGATAGGCTCCAGGCCGACGCCAGGCCGAAATCATGGTTCAGGAATGCCGTATTGTAAATAATCAAAACGGGTGTGAGGGTGGCAGTGCCAGGGCCGCCCGCGGTAAGCAAAAACGGCTCGGTGAAAATCTGCGCGACGGCAATGATTTGCAGAATTAACGTGATAATCATCGTCGGGTAAAGCTGCGGCAGCGTAATCGAGCGAATCCGCTCGAACGGGCCAGCGCCGTCAAGCTCGGCGGCTTCGTAATAGTCCGCCGGTATATCCGCCAACGCGGCGATGTAGATCAGCAGGGTAGCGCCAAAGTTTGCCCAGGTCAGAATCAAAATAATGGCTGCTTTGGCAAGTCTGGCATCCTGGAGCCAGGATTGTGGGGGAACGTTCAGCAGCCCAATAAGCCCGTTCAAAAATCCGCCGTCAACCTTGTAGATCAGCCGCCAGATCAACAGCGATATGGTAATCGGGATAACCGTGGGCAGAAAATACACGAGCCGGAAGAACGCCTTGCCGCGCCGCATTTCGCCCACCATGATCGCCACAAAGATCGGGACGAAATAGCCCATCGCGAGACTCCACAGCGCAAACTGGAGGGCGTTTCCCCAGGCGATCGCGAACTTCGGATCGCTCAGCATTCGCTGGATATTGTCCAGGCCCACCCAGGGCGAATCGCCGTTGATATTGACGTTTTGAAAGCTGAAAATGACTGTCTTCAGGATGGGCAGCCAGGCAAATACCGCAAAAATAATCAGCGCAGGGGCCAGAAACAAGTAGGCGGCAAAATGGTTTCCCCAGCGGATGCGCTGCCACCAGGCCACGTGCGAACGCTGCTCAGCGAGTGCGGGTGTTGCATCTATTTTAACGGTTGCTGCCATTACTTATGCCTTTCCATAAACAATAAAGCGTTTTCGCTCTGCTGACTAATTTCGATCCTAACTTTACCAGAGTCGTCTTCCCTCTTCGAAATGAAGAGGGAAGACGTGAAGAGAAGAAGGGCTTATTTTGCCGCTGTAGCAGCCGCAGTGGCAGGAGGTTGACCCAGGTGATCCAGGGTTGTCGCCTGGAAGGTTTTCGCCGCGTCGGCCAGCGCCTTCGCCGGATCAACCGTTTGATCGGTTAAGACGGACGTAAGGACAGTAGCGACGGCGGCGTAGTAGTCCTGACCGGCTGGCGTCGGTTCGACTTGCAGTTTGACTTTGCCAGAGGTAACCGCGTTCAGGAAAGATGAGTAGTTGTCGTATGGCAGGGTGTAGAAGGGTTTGTCGAACGTTTCGCGAGCGGCTTCATAGCTGCCGACAAAGAGGGGCAGATCTGGGCCACCGACTGGGTTGCCACTGGCCTTTTGCGAATTCATGTTCAGTACGTGTTCGTCTGGGTCGAGCTGACTCCATAGAGCAAAGTAGGTTGCAGCTTCCTGTTCGTCGGCGCTGGCGGCACTGCTCACCATGTACGTGTCGCCACCGATCAGCGAAACTACACCACCAGGGCCAGATGGCAGGGGGGCAAAGCCCAGGGTGGTCATATCAACGTCCTTCAATTGGGTTTTAATCCATTCGTACTGGCTGCCTGCCATCATGACCATGGCCGCCTTGCCGGTTCCCAGCAGCGTTCCATTGGTAGGCCAGTCAACGGTATCGTGCGGGAGAACGTCATCGGTCCAGCGCAGTTGCTTGATGAAGTTGAGCGTATCCACTGGCGCACCCGTTCCGAAACCCGCCGTGTATTTACCGTTGGCGGCTGGCGTGATGAGGTCGGTCGGTTTGGCGCCATACGTGTACGAAATAATGGTTAAATGCCATCCGGCGGCAGTTGTACCGTCATTGATGAACGAGAACCCGGAGATTCCCTTGCTGCGGTCCGTTAATTTCTTGGCATCCGCGCGGAGTTCATCCCAGGTGGCGGGAGGCGCGCTGATCCCGGCGGCCTTCAACAGCGTGAGATTATAGCCCAGGCCCATCGCATAAGCGGCTTTGGGGAAAGCATAGACTTTATTGTCCTTGATCCCCAGGTTCAGGATGTTCGGGTTGACGATTTGGCGGAGGTTATTGGCATCCACAATCTTTGTGATGTCGGCTGCAATACCGAGATTGATGTAGATCTGTGGGTCAGTCATATAGACCCGGAACAGTGTGGGCACCTGCTTACCGGCGACGAGTGCGGCGAAGGTGTCGGTGGCGTAACTATATTCCAGCCCATTGATGGTCACGTTTGGATAGGCTTTCGTGAAGCGGCCCACCTGGTCAGTCCACACTTTGAGGCTAGAGGCGTCCGAACTGGGGGGCTTGTCGGGCATAGAGATGGTTACGGGACGGCCACCCGCGATCTGGGCTGGCATTTTTAGAACACTTGGAATACTGCTCTGGGCATTTCCAGCGCTGACCCCGGCAAAGGTCATTGCTAAAACGCAAATGGTCAAGACAAAACGGTTTGTGAATTTCATCGGGTTCTCCTTAAAAATTAGGCTTAATGCCCTGCGAAGTTGATGCGGGATTTTCTTGTCACTGCAATCGATAACCACCCTCCCTACATACCGAACCACAGGAAAGTTCAGCAAATTTGGAACGTTTCAATAATCACGATAACACAATCTCAAAAACTTGTCAAGCACCCTGCACCAGTGCCACAGCGTGCCCATAGTATGCCCTAGCGGGGGGCTTGACTTGCCTGGAATTGCCAATTACAATCAATTCTATTGTACCGTTTCAAACTACCGTATAGAGCGTGTTTGTGCCAATTTGTTTTGCGAAATTTTTCACTTTTTGCCATTCTCGACTACTTCCTTACAGGGAAAACGGAGGCGACGTTGACGGAAGATGGAACGTCTGGCTTTTTTAGCCGCATCAAATTGCACAGCAATCCCGATGCTCAGCCTGGCAGCGTTGTGACGTGCGGCAGCGCCAGATTCACGCTACTGACCTCGCGGCTTGTTCGCATGGAGTGGGCGCCAGCAAAGGCTTTTGAAAACCAGGCGACGTTTGCCTTCCCGCATCGCTTCGCGCAGCCACCCGCCTTTTCCTGCCAGGAAGACAACACCGGACTCCAGATACAGACTGACCATCTAAATCTACGATACACGAAGGACGGCTCTTCCTTCAATGCGTCGAACCTCGTTATAACTTTTTTTCTCAATGGACAGGCTGTAGAGTGGCGGCCTGGCATGGTCAATGCGACGAATCTGCGCGGCACCTGCCGGACGTTGGATCAATGCCCGGATGCCACCAGTTTGCAAGAAGGTTTGCTGTCTCGCGCAGGATGGGCCGTGTTCGACGACAGCGGAACCGTCGTCTGGGATAGTGACGGCCAGTGGGTTGAAGCCAGACCTGCCGAAAACGAGCAGGATTGGTATTTCTTCGGATATGGGCACGACTACAAAGCTGCGCTGGCAGACTACGTGCGTTTCGGTGGCCCGATCCCGCTGGTGCCTCGTTACGTGCTGGGCGCCTGGTGGTCACGCTTCTGGCCGTACCGCGCTGAAGACCTGAAGCAGTTGGTCAAGGAATTTGACGATCACGCCTTGCCGCTCGACGTGCTGGTCGTGGATATGGATTGGCATACACCAGACGCCTGGACGGGCTATACCTGGAACCGCAAATTATTCCCTGATCCTGTCACCTTTTTGCGATGGGTACACGAACAGGACCTCCACGTCACGCTGAACCTGCACCCGGCGCAGGGCGTTCAAAAGCACGAGGAAGCCTATCCACAGTTCGCGGCGCTGCTCGGACATGACACGGGCAACGGCGAAAGCATACCGTTTGCGCCCGCCAGTAAAGCTTTCATGCAGCATTACTTTGAACTGCTGCACCATCCGCTTGAGGATCAGGGCGTAGACTTCTGGTGGGTGGACTGGCAGCAGGGTGACGCCAGCACCCTCAAAGGGCTTGACCCGCTGCCCTGGCTCAATCATTTGCACTTTTTGGATTCAACGCGCCGCAACACGCGCCCTATGTTGTACAGCCGCTGGGGCGGCCTGGGCAATCATCGCTATCCGATTGGCTTTTCGGGTGACACCTATGCCACGTGGGAAGCGCTGCATTTCGAGGTTTACTTCACGCCGACAGCCGCGAACGTCGCTTACGGCTGGTGGAGTCACGACATTGGCGGGCATTTTGGCGCCACGGATCCCGAACTGTACGCGAGATGGGTTCAGTTTGGAGCCGTCAGCCCTTGCTTGCGCCTGCACTCGACCAATGATCCCCTGGCCGAGCGCCGCCCCTGGGGCTTCTCGGAGCCGGTTTATGAGGCCGCCAAAGCAGCTTTCCAGCTTCGCTATCAGCTCTTGCCCTACCTGTACAGCGCAGCAAGAGCGGCTTCAGAAAAAGGGTTGTCGTTGTGCTACCCGATGTACTATGAATATCCTGAAGCCGACGATGCCTACGTGGCCCGTGAACAGTATTTCCTGGGCGACCAGCTACTGGCGGCGCCCATTTCCCGTCCCGCTGATCCCACAACGGGCCTGGCCGCTTATGACGTTTGGATTCCAGAGGGAGAATGGATCGACTATACATCGCTTGAAACTTTTGTCGGGCCGCGCTGGGTACGCCGTTACGGAGATTTGAAGTGCATACCCATATTTGTCCGCTCTGGCGCGATCCTGCCGATGGCTCCGACCCATGTGCGGCGCACGAAAGACGCCGACGGATCGGAGCTTGTCCTGACAGTGTTCCCCGGCGCGAGCGGGCACTGCCAGCTCTATGAGGATGACGGAGCCACGGAAAAATATAAGCAGGAAGAATACGAAATCACGCCCATCGAATCCAATTGGCGTGACGTTAAGACGTTTGTCCTCCACATTGGCGCCGCCGAAGGGCTATGCCCTGCTCTTCCAGAACGGCGAACCCTCGAAATCCGGCTGCGAGGCGTGAGCCAGCCGCAAGCCATCACCGCCAACGGGCAGGTCATATCGGATTGGATCTTCTTGCCGGATAGCCAAACCCTGAGCCTGTCGCTCCCAGATACGGATCGGCGCAGCGCGCTCTCCATCGAAGTTGCCTTCGCATCTTCTCCGAATGGACGAGAAACGAAAAAAGGCGCAGATGTTGCGCTGGACAGACCGATTGTACATTTCCTGGATTACACAACGCCTGAGGATGCCCGACAGCAGTTTGGAACCGTCGTAGTTGCCCGCCCAGCGGACGATTCGCCGTTCGACCTCGAAGTGAAGTGGGAGTTGCACCGAGGGGCGCAGGTGATCGCTTCTCCTCCACAACTTCTGAAAGGCTGCCAAACGGATCAGATCATCCAGTGCCCGTTTGCGGACAATGGCGACTCGGCCAGCGCTTATTGGCGTGTATCCACAACTGTGTTTTGGCAGGGGCAAATCTTTCATGATGAGTATCAGAGCCAGGTTGTTCGCCCCAGCCTCAACGTGTGGAAAACGCGCGTCTACAACCCCGTTGAGAAGCCCAATGACCTGAAGCGCCTTCTGGCAGGCAACGGACTGGACGATGGTGAGTGGTCTGTACACTCTATTCAAGTGGCAAAAGGGCTGCTTAACCTCAAGCAGCCGTTCGGACTCGTATTGCTTGAACAGGAACGTCCACGTATCCTGGGCGGAGAGCCGCTCGAAGCCTGCCTTCAGGCGACCCTGTTCAGCCCCGCCGTTCAGGAGGCCGTCCTGTACGTTCAAAATGTCGGCACAACGGAATGCTATTGCAATAGCATACAACTTCCTGTGATCGAAGCGATTGCGCACGCAGCGCTCCAGCCCATGTTTCCGTCCTGGATGCCGCCCGCAAAGACGTATTACGCGATCAATTTACGCCAGGGGGCAAATCATTTGGTTCTCGTCAGCCGTCCAACGGAGGCTTCCGGCTGGTGGGGCGTTGGAGCGACGTTATTTGACCCGTCAGGAAATGTCCTCACCGATGTGGTATCGGTATAACTGGCGGTGTAACTGGCTCGGAATCAGGCCTCTACGCCGCGCCCAAAGGCTGGTCATTCCAAAACCCAACATAAAAATCGGATTCGCATTACACTAGAAGAATATAGATGAGCGACATTGTACAATTGCCCCTTGTACAAAGATTCTTTTTTGTTGGTGTAGTTAATGCCTATACCGATTCTGACTACCAAACTTCATGCGCCGCCGGTACGCCCGGATTGGGTTCCCCGCCAGCGCTTGATTGCGCGGCTGGACGAAGGACTGAGCCACAAGCTGACCCTGGTGTGCGCACCGGCGGGTTACGGCAAAACAACGCTGATTACCTCCTGGTTGCAATCCCTGGAAGCGCGCTTAAATGTCAAGCCTCAACTGGCATGGCTATCGCTCGAAGACGAAGAAAATGATCTTACTCGCTTCCTCGCCTATCTGATTGCGGCCCTGCAAAGCCTGTCTCCTGAGATCGGGCAGGGCGAACTACCGCTGCTCGATCTGCCACAGTTGCCGACGCTAGAGCATCTGATGACGATGCTCATCAACGATCTGGCAGCCTTGCGCGGCCAGAATATCCTGGTGCTGAATGACTATCACATCCTTCACGACCCGGACGTTCAGGCCGCCGTCAACTTCTTCCTGGAACATCTTCCGCCGAAGGTACACCTGATGGTCGCTACGCGGGAAGAACCGCAGTGGCCCCTGGCCCGTCTGCGTGTCCAGGATCAGATGACCGAAATTCGACTGGAAGACCTGCGCTTCACGGTGGATGAAACCGTCGTGTTTTTGAACCAGACGATGGGCCTGCAATTGAATGCTGAGGACGTGCAAACGCTAGAAACACGCACCGAGGGATGGATCGCGGGTTTACAAATGGCCGCGTTGTCCTTGCGCGGCAGCCAGGCTCGGCGGCTCAGCCCCCGCGCAATGCCGCTGCTTGTGGATGATTTTGGCGGCACACACCAGTACGTCATGGATTACCTTGCTGCTGAGGTCTTGCGTCAGCAGTCCCCCGAGATCCGTGCCTTTCTGCGCCAAACGTCAATCCTTGACCGTTTCAGCGCGTCCCTATGTGACGCCGTGACGGGTCAGCCGAACAGTCGCCAGTTTTTGACCCAGTTGGAACAGTCGAATCTTTTCCTCATTCAGTTGGACGATCAGCGCCAGTGGTATCGCTACCACTCGCTCTTTGCGGATTTCTTGCGGACTGACCTGGCGGAGTGGGAGCAGCGTTCTCTACATTTGAGAGCGAGTGCATGGTATGAAGCGCATTCCTTCCTGCCGGAAGCCATAAAACATGCCCTGGCCGCGCAAAACTATATCGCCACCGCCCGGCTGATCCGTGGCTGTGTGGAAGACGTTTACAGTCGAGGGGGCTTTTCTCTCCTGCTCGGCTGGCTCGATGGTTTACCCGACGAGTTTGTTCGGGCGCACAGCGACCTGTCAGTCTTCAAAGGCTGGACGCTCTACCTGCGGGGACAGATCGCCGAAGCGGAGAAGTATGCGCAGGCAGCCAGTGATTCCCAGAGTCCTGATGATTCCCCGATGCAGAGGGGAATCCTGGCCGGGTTCCGGGCTTACCTGGCGATCAACAGAGATCAGGTGCCACAAGCCGTCAAGTTTGCCGAAGAAGCCTTGGCCCTGTTAGGAAACACGCAATCATTTTTCCGCACCACGGCGCTCAGCCACCTTGGACAGGCGCAGCGCCTGATGGGGGAGCGGCGGGCGGCAATCCAGACGATGCGACAGGCGGTTGCCCTGGGGCAGCAGCTTCACCACGACCTGATCACCCTTGAAGCGCTGGGCTACCTGGCCCTGCTGCTGTACCAGCAGGGCGATCTCAGGGAAGCGCTGCTCCTGTGCGAGAAAGCCGTCGAGCAGCACATGGATGCGCAGGGTCGCCCAAATCCGATGGCGGGCCTCGTGTATATCCCATTGGGGGCGCTGTACTTCGAGCTGGACGACCTGGATCGGGGCTATCACTGTTTGACCACAGGCATCGCCCTGTGCCAGCAAATGGGAACTGTCTATTTCACACTGGCCGGTCAGCGTCTTCTCGCCAAGCTTCAATATTCGCGCGGATTGGTTGATGGCGCGTGGGAAGTTCTCAGTGCCGCCCGCCACCTGGCTGTGCAGTCAGAAAATCAGCGCCGAATCCGCATGGTCAACGCGGTAACTGCGGAATTGCAAATCTATGAAGGGCAGATCGAGGCAGCAGCTTACACGCTGGCCGATTTACCACCCCTCGCTGAGTCCCGCTCCGAGCAGGAGAATATGACATTGGCGCGCTTGATGCTGGCTCAGAGCCAGCCCCAGACCGCGCAAAGCCTGCTCGACCACCTTGAACAAAACGCCCATCACCAGGGGCGGCTGGGCAGCTTGATTTCGATTTACATCCTTGAAGCGCTCACCGAGCAAGCCCTCAACCAGTTCGCAATCCGTGATCCCCTGCGCGAGGCGATTATGCTTGGCGCTCAACTCGGCTTTCGCCGTAGTTTTTTGAATGACGTTGAAGCACTGGCCCCGCAATTGGCCCGGCGGAGACACGTGGCGCCCGACTTCGTGGATAGCCTGTTAGCCACACAACGCGAACCGTCACCTGTCGGCGCGACGCTGATCGAGCCGCTCAGCAAGACGCAACGGGTCATCCTGGGACTTGTGGCCGATGGTCTTTCCAACCAGGACATCGCCGACAGGTTGGGGATAACGGTTGGGACAACCAAATGGCACCTCAACCAGATCTATCACATCCTGGACGTTTCTAGCCGCACGCAAGCCATTGTGGAAGCCCACCGGCTAAACCTGCTCTGATCTGAACCTCCGATCCGCCCCTTAACCTAACTTTGGTTAGGCCATGCGCAAACTTTTCTCCGAAAACTCCTAACTTTATTCAGGCGACACGCGAATCATTCTCTTTTATGATGATTTCATCGCGCGTAACACCAACTACATCGATCTCTTAGATAGCCTGACCAGCGTGAGGGACATTTTTTATGAACCAACAGACTAAAAATACACCTTTCATCAGTGGCGAAGCTGAATCGCGGCAGGTTGCCGAGCAGGCCCGGCAGACCGAATGGGAAGGAAAAGGGTTCCTCCGAGACCTGTTCCTGGGGAAATTTCGCCTTGAATACGTGTATCCCTTTCCGCTGACGCGCCAGGAACGCCCTGAATTCACCTCGTTCTATCGCGCGTTGGAAGGCTTCCTCCGCAACGAGGTCGATTCCGAGGCTATTGACCGTACCGGCGAATATCCGCCGCACGTCCTGGACGGCCTGCGAAAGTTGGGCACATTCGGGATGAAGATTCCCAGGGAATATGGCGGGCTGGGCTTCACCGTGGCCGAATATTGCAAGGCGATGGAACTGATTGGCAGCCACGACGCGAATATCCTGGCGCTGCTCTCGGCGCACCAGTCCATCGGCGTTCCGCAGCCGCTCAAGCTCTTTGGAACCACCGAACAGAAGAAGAAATACCTTCCGCATTGTGCTGCGGGCGCGATCTCTGCCTTTGCCTTGACTGAACCCAACGTCGGCTCTGACCCCGCCAGTTTGACGACAACAGCGGAGTTGGAAGGCGATCACTACCGGCTGAACGGCGAAAAGCTGTGGTGTACCAACGGCACGCTGGCAAAGCTGCTGGTCGTCATGGCCCGCGATCCCAAGACGAAAAAGATCAGCGCCTTCGTAGTCGAGACGGATTGGGAAGGCGTGCAAGTCGAATATCGCTGCCATTTCATGGGCCTCAAGGCGCTTGCCAATGGTGTGATCAGCTTCCGTGATGTCATGGTGCCGCGCGAGAACCTGATCGGCAAGGAAGGTCAGGGCCTGAAGATCGCTCTGGTGACGCTCAATGCAGGCCGCTTAACCATTCCGGCAGGCGCGACTGGCACAGTCAAGCAGTGCCTGGAAATCGTGCGCGGCTGGACTCAGGCGCGCGTCCAGTGGGGCGTCCCCATCTGGAAACACGAAGCGATGTCGCACCTGATCGCAGATATGGCTGGCACCACCTTCGCGATGGACTCGATCTGGAAGCTGGCAAGCCAGATGGCAGACCGGGGCGGCTACGACATCCGCCTTGAAGCGGCAGCCGCCAAAGAATGGAACTCGACCCGCCAGTGGGAAATCCTGGATCAGACCCTGCAAATTCGTGGCGGGCGTGGTTACGAGACCGAAGCCTCGCTCCAGGGGCGGGGCGAAACTCCCATCGGTATGGAGCGGATGCTGCGTGACAGCCGCATCAATCGAATCTTTGAAGGCTCCAGCGAGGTCATGCACCTGTTTATGGCCCGAGAGGCGGTAGACAAGCACCTGGCAATCGCGGGCGCCATGATTGACCCACAGGCGAACTTCCAGACCAAACTTGCTGCACTGCCCAAAATCACCGCCTTTTATGCGCTGTGGTATCCGCCACTATGGTTGCAGGAAGCCCTTACTCCGTTCCGCTATCGCAAGTTTGGCCGCCTGGGTCGTCATCTGCGCTTTATCGAGCACAGTTGCCGTCGCCTAGCCCGCAGCAGCTTCCACGGGATGATGATTTACCAGGCCAGAATGGAACGCAAACAGGGTTTTCTATTCCGCTGTGTGGACGTGGTCATGGAACTCTTTGCGATGGCCGCCTCCATCAGTCATGCGCAGCAACTGCTCGATGACGGCGATCCCGAAGGGAAACAAGCGGCGGAACTGGCCGACCTCTTTTGCAGCAACGCGCAGCGCAAGATACGCAAGTTGTTCACTGACCTGTGGAACAACGACGATTCGCTCAAGAATCGTATGGCCGCCAGTGTAATCCAGGGCGACTATCCAATCCTGGCTGAAGGTGTGCTCGCGCTTGGCCTCGGCCCCCAAGATTACGAAGCGCGCTTATTCAGTGAACATGGCCGTGCAGACGGTGTGGAAAAACGGCAGCCTATCCTGACGCACAGCATGTAGACAGCATGAAGAAAGTCTCCAAACGGAAAGAGGTGAAAGCATTATGGATATCTCGAAACAACTCCAAGAGGCCATCAAGACCATGACCGACTCGGAGAAACGGGTATTGGAAGTCGTGACGAAGGCCGTCACCGACATTGCCACGCCACCTTCGACCAATCCCTGGGAATTCAGCGTAGACCTGTGGGAAAAGGGCGTCAAGGGCTTCCTGACCACTCAGCAGGACTGGACAGCGCTGCTGCTGCGCGGGGTCGGCGCGGCGACCACCAAAGTGGACACCACCGGGGAATGGAGCGAGCGGCTCGGAGAACTGACGAAGCTGACCCTCGAATACCAGACCAAGATTTGGGAAGCCTGGTTCGCAATCCTCAAGCAGATCGATCCGGTCAAGAACGCGACGATCCTCAAAGAAATCAAGCCCCTGACCGAAAGCTGGAGCGAGAACGTGCGTCGGGCCATCCAGTTGCAGGAAGAATGGCTGCAAAGCGCCCTCAAATTCCAAAATGACACTCCCGCCCCGGCGAAGCAGACCATCAAACCCCAAAAAGATGGGGTCAAGGCACAAAAGGAAACGGCTTAGTCTCATTCTGCATTCTGATTTGCAACCCCTGCCGGACGGGCCGAACGACTTGCAGGGGTTGCCAAGGCTCAATTTGCAGTTTGAGAAGGATGCAGAGGCAAAGGAATTAAAGGAAATCAAACGATGGCGCCGCAAGGGTATGGCTATCAAACGCTTGAGCAGTTCGTTGGGCAGGAAATTGCCCTTTCAGACTGGCTGACTATTGACCAGGAGCAGATCAACCGCTTCGCAGACAGCACGCGCGATCACCAGTGGATTCACGTTGACGTAGAACGCGCCAAACGTGAAAGCCCGTGGGGGGCCACAGTCGCGCATGGGTTCCTGACGTTGTCGTTACTACCCCACTTTCATTTTCAGACGGGCGTCAACCCCGCCGACATTTCGCAGGCGGTCAATTACGGGCTGGACAAAGTGCGCTTCATTGCGCCAGTTAAGGCGGGCAAACGCATTCGTAACCGCGTCGTCCTGCTGTCTGTGGAAGACAAAGCAGGTGGGCGCATCGTCAAAACGCAGAATACGGTGGAGATCGAGGGTGAGGACAAGCCCGCGATGGTTGCCGAACTACTGGCCTTGTTGTTTGGCGCCAGCGCGGTGACAAAAACAACCGCGAAAGCGGACGAAAAACGTTAGCCACAAAATAGATTTATAGGAGGCTGGAATTATGGAAACAACAAGCGCAACCACGATGCACTATCCTCTGACACTTCCGCATATTTTGGAACGCGCAGGACGCATGTTCCGCGAGGTCGAGATCGTGTCACGGATGCCAGATAAATCTTTGCACCGCACCACGTATGGCACCATGTACCGCCGGGCGCGCGCGTTGGCCCAGGCGCTTCAAAAGGCAGGTATCCAGCGCGGCGAGCGCGTTGCCACGTTGATGTGGAACCATTATGCACACATGGAAGCCTATTTCGGTATTCCCTGCATGGGTGCAACCCTGCATACGCTGAACCTTCGCCTCTCTCCGGCAGACATCGCATTCATCGCCAACCACGCCAGGGATCGTTATCTGATCGTGGACGATGTGCTGCTGCCCCTTTACGAGAAATTCAAGGATGAGGTCAAGTTTGAAAAGGTGATTGTCGTCCCATTGAGCGGCCAGCCTGTTCCAGCGCCGTACATCAACTACGAGGACTTCATCAAAGAGGATGCCAGCGGCTTCGAGTATCCCGATTTGGACGAAAACGAGCCGCTGGGCATGTGCTACACATCTGGCACGACGGGGCGCCCCAAAGGGGTGATCTATTCCCACCGGGCGCTGGTGCTACAGTCCATGGCCGAGTGTATGCCTATTGGCTTGAATATCAGCCAGCAGGACACTTTACTTCCTGTGGTGCCCATGTTCCACGTCAATGCCTGGGGCCTGCCTTTCGCCTGCACCATGACTGGCACGAAGCTGGTATTGCCCGGCCCGCACCTGGACGCCATAAGCCTGCTGGATCTCTTCGAGAAAGAGCAAGTCACCATCAGCGCAGGCGTGCCCACTATCTGGTTTGGGATCTTACAGGCACTGGATAAGAACCCCACCGGCTGGAAGTTGATGCCGGATATGAAGATGATTGTGGGCGGTTCGGCGGCGTCTGAATCGCTCATTCGCGCGCTGGATAAACATGGATTGCACGTTCTCCACGCCTGGGGCATGACCGAAACGGCTCCGCTGGGCACGGTGTCCATCCTTAAAAAGAGCATCATGGACGGGGCTTCGGAGGACGAACAGTACGTCTACCGGGGCAAACAAGGCTTGCAAATGCCTTTCGTGGACATGCGTGCCGTCAACGAAAACGGCGAAATTCCCTGGGACGGGCAGACGATGGGCGAACTGCAAGTGCGCGGAGCGTGGATTGCGGCGGCCTACTACGAGCCAGTTGACCCTGTGACGAATTGGACGGATGACGGCTGGTTCCGTACCGGCGACATCGTGCAGATTGATGCGGAAGGCTACATGAAGATCACCGACCGGGCCAAAGACCTGATCAAGTCGGGCGGCGAATGGATCAGTTCGGTTGACCTGGAAAACAAGCTGATGGGCCACCCGGCGGTGGCCGAGGCTGCGGTAATCGGCGTCCCGCATCCGCGCTGGGATGAGCGTCCGCTGGCTGCGGTTGTGCTGAAGAGCGGCGCATCGGCTACCAAAGAGGAACTGATCCAGTTCCTTGCGCCGCACTTTGCCAAGTTCTGGCTGCCCGACGACGTGGTGTTCCTGGATTCGCTGCCCAAGACCTCGGTGGGTAAGTTCCTCAAGAGCGCCTTGCGTGAGCAATTCAAGGACTATCAATTGGTGCGTGAAAACTGAAAGCCGGGGGGCGCATCCCCCGGCTCAATCAATCCGCCCAAATCCGGATTTGTTTACAATCTATGTGAAGCCAGATTCTCATTAATAAGGGAGGAGCAACTCTCAATGGATACCACCGTTCAGGATCCCACACAAGAGGCCGTCGCGTCCAGCGCCGCTGACAATATCCTGGGGCCGAACCCGGTCATCGGTGTGCGTCCCAACGATATCATGAGTACCCTGGCGGCGATCC
>DATGFK010000459.1:0-2593 GCA_035309185.1 Aggregatilineales bacterium | reverse complement strand
CTGTGCTGCACAAGCCGATCACGTAGAAATTCCCATAGGGATAGGCGACTTGAGCCAGGGCAGCACCCTGATTGACAAATGTCTGCCCAATGAAGAAAGTTGCGATAAGCGTTGCGGCCAGAAAATGACGTTTCATATTTTTGCCTCCGAATTGATCCTTTTTGCTAAGACGTATTTTCTGTGCCGCAGGTTCCATCCAACTTTTAGGTTTTGCTGGGAGGGCGATGCGTCGTGGTCGTGCCTTCCCAGCCTGCTGGATACAGCAGACGATCCAGGGCTGTCCACAGTTGATGCGCGTTTTCACCGTTTATGTGAAATGACCACAGATGTTCGCCGATCCAGCCGACGACAACAAACGAGTTGGTTTGCGGATCCCGTTTGACTTCAAAATGGCTGGTTATGCCTGGCTGGGAAGCGGAAATCATGGCGGTGCCAGCCATTGATGTAACTTTGTTGGCTTTTTCAGGGAAAAGTAAATGAGTCAGCGAAAACCACAAATGATGCACAGCCCGCTGCGTCGTTGGATGCACCCACTGGTTCGACAATTTCCCCACGCCACTCAAATAGATGACGTTATTGTCCTTGTCCTGTCGGAGCAGTAAATTGCTGCATGGGCCATATTCGATGACTGGGGCATTTCGCTTGTTCATCATCACAACCTCGTTGCTCGTTCGTGTATATCCTGGTATCAGTTCTGGGCCACAGACTTTTTCCCATCGCCAACTCTATGCCAGAATGACACGCAGCTCTCAATCTTGCGATGGAAATCCGACAGATCAATTGCTGAATCCAGCCTGATTTAGTATATCATGCGGCGAGCGAAATTATTTTTGTCGGAATCACTCGTTCCCTTTAAAGCGGATGACCACGCTATGAGACAACTTGCAAAATGGCCCTTAATTGTTCGGACGTAAAGCCCATGACTTGTTCATAGGCGACGACTTCCGATTCTTTTAATCCGGGCAGCCGCCGATAGCCCCTTTTGTTCGCTCTTCCGCTTTAGCAACAGGAAAAATGATGTCTAATTGAGTCAAGGCTGGTCTCACCTTAACTGCACCGCCTGAATCGCGGCCTCGATCACCTGCTGGGGCTTGATGTCTCGAATGCAGGGGTGGTTGGCGGGACTGTCACCCGGCCAATCCAGGATGCGGCACGGGCGGCAGCCGATGTCCGAGGTGATGACCACCTGGCGGTGAGGATCGCCCAGGGGCCCGAATTCCTCCGGGTCGGCAGGGCCGAACAGGTGAACCGTCGGCGCTCCGCTGGCGACAGCCAGGTGCAGTGGGCCGCTGTCCGCGCCCAGGACGACAGTTGCCCGCTCATACAGCGCGGCAAGCTGCGCAATGTTCGTGTCGCCTGCCACGGAGACCGCGCGGTTCTTCATGCGATCCATAATCGGGAAGATCGTGTTGTGTTCGCGATCACTGCCGGTGAAAATGACCTTCGCGTCCAGGCGCGAGGCCAACCGGTCAGCAACAGTTGCCCAATTTTCCGGTAGCCACTGCTTGATGGGCGTCCCGGCCCCGCCGTGAATGGCTATCAGGCGGGACTCGGCGGGGATTTGGGCCGCTGCCAGCAGATCGCTCACATGATCGCGATCCCCGTCCGAGATCGGAAAGTGGTAATCGAGTTTGTCAGGGCCAATGGCGCCCGTCCACTGCTCGACCAGTCGAGCATTTTGCATGGCTGCATGGCGTTCGATCAGGGGCAGGCGATGGGTCAGGAACGGACGCACGTCGGGGTGGTCATAGCCGACGCGGCGCGGGATGCCCGCCATATAGGCCAACAGCGCCCCCCACCAGTGATCGGGGCGGAAGACGATGGCGGTTTCGGCCTTCAAGGCACGAACTTTCAGCGCCCAGTTCCAGGCCAGGGTGTAGGGTGAAGATAGCGACTCTTTGCGCTGGCGAGTAAAACCCGGGAAGGGGATGGTCAACACCAGGTCAATTTCCGGGTAAGCGGCCAGAACGTCCGCTGACCATGCACCGGCAAGGGCGATCAGGCGGCAATTGGGCTGCGCTTTCTTTAGCGCGCGCACGGCGGGAGTCAGCAGCAGGAGATCGCCGAGGTGATCGGGCCGGATGAGCAGAAAGGTGCCCCGGTTCGGCTTCTCGCGCATGGGACGAGGCAGCCAGGCATAAGCCTGGAGCAGGCGGCGGCGCAGTTCCTCGCGCCAGGTCAGACGGTGCTGAAACGCCGTTAACTGGCGGTTGCGCTCTACAAGCCTGGCCTTATCCAAGGCCCATCTCCTGGTAGACGCGCAGCAGACGTGGCACGATGACCGACCAATCGTACTTCTGGCAGACGAGGTTGCGGGCAGCCTCGGCCAACCGCGCGCGCCGTTCCGGTTCGCACAGCAGATCAATCGTAGCGCGGGCGAAGGACTGCGGATCGTCGGCCAGCATCATTTCCACACCCGACTGAATGTCCAACCCCTGCGCGCCAACTGAAGTTGAGACAATCGCGCAGCCTGCCGCCATTGCCTGTAGGAGTTTAAGCCGTGTGCCGCTGCCCATTCGTAGCGGCGCAACGTAGACCGCCGCGCTGCGCAGGAAGGGTGTCACGTCCTGCACGTAGCCAGTGATCTCCACGT
>DATGFK010000458.1:0-3836 GCA_035309185.1 Aggregatilineales bacterium | reverse complement strand
TCTGAGCGCAGTTTCTGAGAAGATTCACTCGCATCCGCGCGAGAATAGGATAAAAATGCTTCAACCATGTTTCAACAGTCTTCAATTGACAACGAGAACAATTGGTTCTACACAGTTTCGCGGAGTTCACGCATTATCCAGCCTGAATCCATGTCCTCTGACCGTGATGATGTACTGGTGTTCGGGATCGATTTCGGCGATGCGGTCACGCAGGCGACGCACCAGCGCATCAATGGCCTGTTCGCTGACGCCCTCGCCGATGGCCTCCGGCCACACGACCTCGATCACGTGTTCGCGGGTGCAGACGCCGCCCCTGGCATCCAGGAGCAGTTCCAGCAGGCGATACTGCGGCAGGCTGAGCGGCGGATCGATCTCACGTTCGCTGATAAACACACGCCGCGAATCGCGATCCACCTTCAACCGGCCCAGCGCCGTCGCGGACGTTTCGCCAACCAGCAGCGGAGCAGTGGCCTCGGATTCGATAAAGGTCAGCTTGACGACCTGCGCAAGCTGAATCTCGTCGCCGTCCTTGAGCGGACGTTCACCCTTGAGCGGTTGCCCGTTAACCCATGTCCCGTTCTTGCTATCCAGGTCTTCGATGGCATATCCGCTCTCCAGCGCCTTGATCTTGATGTGCTGGCGGGAGACCTGGCGTTCGGGCAGCACAATATCGCATTCGGTGCCGCGCCCGATGACGAGCAGATCGCTTTGCATGATACAGCGCTGGCCCGCACGTTCACCCTCGTGAATGATGAGGACGGGCTGTTCCCCTTGTTTCATGATTCTCTCCACGGCGTATTGTTGTGACATCTTCGCATCAACCCGGCTGTAGCGCAAATTCAAGATATTCTTTGCGCACGCGCTTGTCTGGCGTCAGGCCCAGGATGTCTACCAGAATCTCCGCGATCAGCGTCGCCTTGTATTCCGCATCGCGTTTTGACCACGTTTGCGTCTTGATCTCCATAAAAATGCCATCGTTCTGCGGGTGCGTGAGCGTATCCAGGTTGACGTAGAAGAGTACCCCTTTGTAATGGATGTGCCAGCGCCGCCGCTCCTTTTGAATTTCGTACTCATGGGTCGGACGGAAGTATTCGCGGTAAAAACGCTGCGGGCGATCCGCCGGGGCGATGAACTCCGAGCGGCTCAGCAGGACAGACTCGTCAAATTCCCGCTCTTTGGTGGGCGACGTGAAGGTCAGGCGGGTACGCACGTTCTCGACCTGGCCCTGGTCGTTGATCATGTCGTCTTCGCGGTAGCGGACACGGCCCTGCGATTCCTCGTCAAACAGAAAATACGAATCGTACTGGCGGTAATGATTCTGCTTAACCACCTCCACGCGGGAGTCGCTGAACAGCGGATTGAGCACATCGGGGTCGTCTACACGGGCCTTGACCTGGATCTCGAAGCTTTCTGTCTGCGCCACACCGCCGATGGCGATCAGCTTGTTGAGGACGTTGCCTTCGCGGGCCATCAGAAATAGATCAATCTTGCGGGCCACTGCCTGGGCTTCCTTAAGTGTGGACTCCACGTCAATCGTCAACAGCGCGCGATCCCGCATTAGCCAGGCGCCATTGACCATCACGTGACGTACGTCGGTACTCTTGGTCGCGTAGACGATCTGGCTGTAGATCGAATCCCTGTCGCGCTCGAAGGCAGGCGAACTGTGCAGCGTATGGCGGTCTACCGCGATCAGATCGGCCCGTTTGCCCACTTCCAGGCTGCCGGTCAGGCTGCCCTGGTGCATGGCCTGGGCGCCGAGCCGGGTCGCCATAGTCAATGCCTGTTTGGCAGGCAAGACAACCGGGTCGTTGGTGGCGCCCTTTGCCAGGATCGCGGCCAGGCGCATTTCCTCGAACATATCCAGGTCGTTGTTGCTGGCCGGGCCATCGGTGCCGATCCCGACGTTCAGTTCGCGCTCCAGCATCTCTTTAACCGGCGCGATGCCACTGGCAAGCTTGAGATTGCTGGTCGGGCAGTGCGCAACGCCTGTATTGTGATTGAATAGCGTCCTGATCTCGCCGGAGTCCACGTGGACACAGTGGGCGGCCAGTGTCTTGGCATTCAGCACTTCCAGCTTCTTGACACGTGGAATGACCGGCATACCGAATTCCGTGCGGCTGTTTTCCACTTCGAGTTTCGTCTCGGCCAGGTGAATCAGCAGCGGCACGTCGTACTCACGGGCCAGGACTGCGCACGCGCTGAGGATCTCGTCTGTGCAGGTGTACGGGGCGTGGGGCGCAACCGCCGGGACGATCAGCGGGTGGCCCTTCCACTGCTCGATGAACTTGCGGGTGTAGGCCAGGCTTTCGTCAAAGCTATCGGCGTCCGGCGTGGGGAACTTCAAAATGCTCTGGCCGAGCACGCCGCGCATCCCGGCTTTTGCCGTGGCCTCCGCCACATCCGACTCGAAGTAATACATGTCGGCAAACATAGTGATGCCGGATCGGATCATCTCCGCGCAGGCCAGAGTGGTGCCCAGGCGGCAGAACTGCGGGTTCACAAATTCCTGTTCGGTGGGCATGACGTAGCCCATCAGCCAAACGTCGAGCCGCAGGTCGTCCGCCACGCCGCGCAGCAGAGTCATCGGCACGTGCGTATGCGCATTGACCAGCCCCGGCATGATGATCTGATCGGGACAGGACACCACCTCGTCGGCCTCGTAGCGCTGAATAATGTCGGCAGCCTCGCCCACCGCCACAATCGCATCTCCGCGCACAGCCACCGCGCCGTCCACGAACTTATCGAAGGCGGAGTTCATGGTCAACACCACACCGTCCTTGATAATCTTATCTACGTGTTCCACCCGCCACCTCGCTTCGCATGAGCGGTTTGCACCGGTTGAAGTTCATACCGCGCCATTTTCTGTTAAGTTCTGACACCATTAAAAAAAGTATAGCGCAAAGTGCCGATCCTGACCGAAGGCCGGTTGGGGATTGTTAAGATGGAGGCAAAGCGGGCGACGCCGAAGGGGCAGAAACAACGGCCCTGGAATGTTCCAGGGCCGAGAATGTCGTAGGGTCACGCTGGAATTATTTGAGCGGGCCGGTACCGGGTGCTGGCGTTACTTTCAGCCAGTCAAAGAGCGTCTGTCTGGCGGCGCTCGACACCTGCAGATTCATCGAGAAATGGCCGGTGGCGTCGGCCACAATCGTCGGGCGCAGCACCAGTTGTTGATCTTGCGTCAGGCCCATCGCCAAAAATGCCTGGCTGGTACCGACCTCGCGGGTGGTACTCAGCCCTTTCACCGGCACGAGCCGTGCCAGCGTGCGCGTCAGGTCTTCGTAACGGGGACGCAGCGCGATCTCCATCGGGCCGTAGCTGACTGAGATCGTGACGTAGATACCTTCACGGCGCAGCGCCAGGTGCGGCTGATCCGCACTTTCTTTGGAGTGGAAAAGTTCGAGGGTCTCTGTGTCTTTGTCCATTCTGGTTGAGTCCAGAATCTGAAAATTGCGCATAAATTAGGTCTCCTGAGGTGGGGAAGACGCGGCGGCAGATAAAACACGTGAATTATAGCACAAAACTGCCCGCCACCGATCCATCAGGAGCCTCATCCAGTAGTCTTCATCCCGGCGGCGATGCCGTTGACCGTCGAAAGCACGGTATTGAGCAGCGTTTCGTACTGCACTGTGTCCGGCACCACCTGGCGGAGTTCCCGCAGCAGCGCCACCTGGATAAAGTTGAGCGGGTCAACGTAGGGGTTGCGCCGCTCGATGGATCGCTGCATGATGGGTGTCCTATCCAGTAGATTCTTCTGATCGGTGATCAGGCAGATCATCCGGCAGGCCCGCTCGTGTTCGGCCATCATGTCCGGAAGGATACGATCGCGCAGGGCA
>DATGFK010000457.1:0-3873 GCA_035309185.1 Aggregatilineales bacterium | reverse complement strand
GCGCCGATTTCGTCGTCTACAACCAGGATTTTTCGCATTGAGGCTGCACCTTCTCTTTAGAATGGCTATTTACAGACCTGGAGCGTTCTTCAAGGTTTGAGTCTAACACACATCGCTGTCGCTGTAAAAATCAAAGGTAAGGGTGCTTTTTGAGTTCTCAGACCTTTCGTTGAGTTTGACAGACTCCACCGTCCGCTTATACTTTGGAATGGACAAAGAAACTACCCCAACCACGCTCAAGCATAAACGTCCAGTCATCTTTAACCATAGGACGAAGGATTGATCCATGCAACAACTGGAACAAGAACAAGTCAATACGCTGGAAGACTACCTGCGTGAGCCAGAGACCATTGAGGGACTGGGCATACCAGTCGGTCTTGTCACCGATATGATGTTGCGCATCTTGTTCAACGAAGGGGACGTCAGTCTGCGGCGCTTCGCGGACGTCATGCACATCAGCCCCACGGTCATTGACCAGCAATTGCTCCGGATGCAACAGGAACATCTTGTCGAGGTCGCCAAAGCAGGCAACATTGGCCGTTCCAGTTACATTTACGTGCTGACCGACGCGGGCGCGGCGCGTGCCCGTGATGCGATGGAACGGACGCAGTATGTTGGGGCTGTTCCGGTTCCGCTGGAAGTTTACACCCAGGTGATCCTCCTCCAAAGCGAAGATCGGGCCAAAATCTCTTCCGACGCTGTAAAGCAGTCTATTTCAGGACTGATTCTGCCGGACGGCTTTCATCGCAGAATCGGCCCGGCCATCAATGCTGGAACCTCTATTTTCCTGTACGGCCCTCCCGGAAACGGCAAGACCACAGTTGCGCAGGCGATCTCGAAGTTGATCGCAGGTTCCGATCCGATCTGGCTTCCGCGCGCGGTGACGGTGGGTGGGCAAATCATCAGCATTTTCGATCCGCTCATCCACAAGGCATTCCAACTGGACAAGCGCCAGACGGACGCCCTGGGATCATACGACCATCGCTGGTCACTCTTCGAGCGGCCTACCGTGATGGTTGGCGGTGAATTGACAATGGAAGCGCTTGAGCTGCGTTTCGACGATTCAGCCAAGTTCTACGAGGCACCTTTGCAGTTAAAAGCCAACGGCGGGATGTTCCTGATTGACGACTTTGGCCGCCAGCAGATGCGCCCGTCGGATCTGTTGAATCGCTGGATCGTGCCGCTCGAATCGCGCATTGACTTCCTGCGACTGCGCACCGGCCAGACCATGCAAATTCCTTTCCGCCAGTTGATTATCTTCAGCACCAATCTCGACCCCAATGAGCTGGTAGATGCGGCATTCCTGCGCCGCATCCAGATGAAAGTGCAGGTGGAGAGTCCCGACGAGCGCATGTTCTTCCAGATTTTTGCCACGATGTGCCAGCATATGAAAATCCCGCTCGACAAGGAATCATTCCTGTACCTGTTGCAAAAATGGTACCGGGAACCCCAGCGGATGTATCAATCTGTCCACCCGCGCGATATTCTCAAGATCGTGCAGCAGTTATGCGAGTACGAAGAGATACCGGTACAGCTTACGCCCCAGTTGATTGACGAAGCCTGTCGCGCGTATTTTGTGTAAAATCCGTCTGATGCGGGCAGATCATGTACTGCCCGCTCCTATTTCCTGTGACTAACTCGCCGCCGCCAACCATACTTCTGTGCCGCTGCCGTCGGCAGTCCAACCATTCAGCCCATTGTAGGTAACCTGCCACCAACGGTAGCCATCGCCGCACACCGGGCCGCCTATCACGCTGAACACTCCGCCAGCGGGAATGTTCCCGATGATGGTGTCGTTGGCGTGCGGCCCTGCACGCATCTTGTTGGGCAATCCGGGAGTGACACGGCCTTTGCCCCCAACAGTCAGACGCGGCAGTGGCGCATTGTTGCAGCTATTGGGCGCGTTGGCCTTCTGCACAGTTGGCAGCGGAGTCAGGGCGTTTGCTACGGGAATCCCGCCTCCTCCATAGAGCACCTGGCGGCGCAGTGTGTCCAGCACCTGTAATGCGGTCAGGTTACGCACCGTATAGCCGTAGTTGAGGTGATCGGTGTCGAAGATTGCCGTGTTGCCATCGGGTGGGGTATTTAGATGAACGCCATCCTGGTGAATGCCCTGGTTGGGCAGAGTCTGCAAGGCCAGCCATAGATTGTAGAGGGGGACGTCGTTGGCGTGCGCAACGGCGACGATAATGCCATTGAACTGATCAACACGCGAGTTGTTCCAGGCGTCGAGATGTTTGGGCGGCAGCGTCGTCAAGACCGGGATGACCCCCATATCTATTGAAGCCTGCACAATCGTCTGGAGATTGCCCTGAAATTCGTCGGGGGTTACGTCGCGGGCCGCGTCATTTGTGCCGATCAGGATCAACGCAACTGAGGGCTTGGCAAGGCGATATTGACAACTGACAGTTGTTTCCCCTGCCTGGCATAGTCCTGACGGCACGTTGTCGGGACTCAGGACATCGCGGGTCGTCCAGTTGTTGCGAGCAGCCAGTGACGCCGCGCTGAAAGAGTTATCGCCCACACCGTTGCTCTGCGAAAAGAAACTCAGATCAATATCTAGCGCGCCGTAGCCCGCAAGATCATGTTTGCCAACCACCATCGGCGTCAGGAATTCGGATGTAGCTGTCAGGCTGTCACCGATGCGCGTGAAAACGCCCGGCAGATTGCCTTTGGCCTGCCCTCTCAGGAAAATCTGGCGAGAGGTACTGGTAACACCCGTCACAATGTCGCCAAAAAGCGGCGCGCCTGTGGGCAGATCGGTTGGCCCCCGTGTACCGGTGGGTGCGTTGGCGGCACGCTGCCCCGTGATGGGCAGCGTGTTCACGTCACCATTTGTCACGATGAAATTTGCCCAGCCCCACCCCATTCGCCCATCAGGCGGCACCACTTGCAGCCACAGCCCGTCAGCAGTGCGTGAGATCACCGCAATCGTGGTATTGGGCGGAAGCTGCTCGATCAACTGGCCCGCCGTGCCTGGACTGGCCCGCACGCGCAGGCTTTCACACGTCGGACAAACCTTAGCCGAAAGCGAGACCGTTGGCACGATGCTTGGCGTTGGCGGAATGGGCGTTAAGGTGATCGGGATATAGGATGGCGTCGCGTTGACAACGGGAGTCGGGCCGCTGTCCGTTGGGGATGGCGACGGAGTTTGTGTTACGTCCACTGTGGCGGTGGCGCTGGGCGCCGGTGTGGCTGTCGAATCAGGGGCCTGTCCAGGCAACGAGCAAGCCACTGCCGCGACGATGAGCGTCGCCAGCGAGAGGAAAGCTATTCTGGCTTTAGCCCTGGCAATCAATTCAGGCAATCTCGAAACCTTTGTTCTCTTTGCGTTTATTGTTTGTGTTTCCACCACATCCCGGTGCATTCAGGGACCCGCTGCCATCCTTCGCGTCGAACACGTTCTGCAAATTCCGGACCAAAGAAGAAGCCAGTTACCTCAGCCGCTTCCTCGACACTCGCGAACAGATAGTCCGTGCGCACCCATTCGTGCCTAAAGCTTTGTTCGGCTTCCAGCCAGCGGTAGTAGCGTTCCAGTCCATCGGTAGGCGCTTGTGGCTCCTGATGGCCCGTTCCCAGGGTTTCGATAAGGATGGTCCTCCCGCCACGCTCCAATGTGCGTTCTAATTCAGTGAGCGCCCTGGCAATTTCAGCTTGCCAGCGATCCCTATACCATTCTACGAAATGTCCGTAAACCCAACCGGCGATTGCCATCTTCGCCCAACCGCCTTTTACGGGGACGGCACGACCATCGGCTTGCAACAGGCAAACCTGGCTCGCTCGTGAAGGCTCCATGCGCCGCCATGCTACGCCGAGCATCGCTGCCGACTGATCACTCCCGACGACGTGTGCGCCACAGTCTGCCAGCAGTCG
>DATGFK010000456.1:0-3075 GCA_035309185.1 Aggregatilineales bacterium | reverse complement strand
CGAGAAGCGCCGCGCGTGCGAAAGGCTGATTACTGAGGGGCAATAAACCGTCCCCCGCCAGCAGTTCCGGTACATCCGACGCGACGGATGGCCCCTCGGTCAGCGTCAGGTGGACGCCGATACCCAGGTCGGGCAACCCTTCTGCCAATTCGATAGCGTGATCAAAGGCATAGCCATTTGCCAGCAGCGACGTACTGGTCACGATTCCCTGCTGGAATGCTTCGACTATGGCCCGGTTGGTGCCTTCAGTCAAGCCAAAGTCGTCCGCGTTAACGATCAGGATGGTGGGGCTGTCGGCGCTCATAGCGAAGGATTAACCTCACCCTCTGGCCCCCTCTCCTGTTTTTTGGGAGAGGGGGAACCCGCCGACAGCCTTCTGACATTCGTTAAGAGTGTCCGATCATTTCGTGAGAAGGGGCCGGGGGATAGCGGGGCCATGACCATCAGCCTGCCTTGCGGGCGATAAAGACCACGTGCGGGTGATAATAGCCCCGGTCAAGGGCTATCGTTTCGACCCGGAAGCCCAACTGCTCGAACAGACTTTGCCACTGGGCACGAGTCCGGAAGTAGAAGCGCCCGCCATCGGCGCTGGCGGTGATGCGCAGCACACGCACGGCCAGAGTCTCTTCCAGCCAGTTCAGGGCCAATTTCCAGCGCGGCGTTTCGGCCATGTCCTTCAGCACGATTACCCCGTCGTGGCTCAGTTTGGCGCTACACACTTCGAGCAAATGCTCTTGCACCTCGAACGGTACCAGATAGAACAGATCGAGAATGCTGATGCCCGCCGCCGGGGGCAGATCCGCGTCAGCCACATCGCTTGCAATAAATCGCAGGTTGGGCAGTTGAAGCTGCTGCGCGATGGCTATTTTGTGCGCGTCCAGGTCTACGCCGATCACCTCTCGCCGCGCTGACGTGCGGGCCAGCAGTTGGGTAAAGAGTCCATGCCCGCAGCCCAGGTCAACCACGACCCCGCCGGCTGGAAGGAGCGCAGCAATGCGCCGCATCGGGCAGACGCGCCAACGAATGATCATGTGCAGGCGATCCCGCCAGGACAGGTTGCGATAGCTGGCGATCAAGGTGTGCAGCGTCGGGGCGTTGGCGACCAACTCAACCGTCAATTTTGGAGATGCTGCCAGCCTGTGCCCATTTGGCATGATTTTGTGCGCGGCGCCGCTGCCAGTATGACCAGATTTCTTCTAGCGTATAGGTCGCCGCGCGCAGGTTATTGAACTTCGACTCCCCAAACTTACGTGGCAGATACTGGATTGGCATCTCGAAGATACGCAGGTGATAGCGGGCTGCTTCGGACAGAAATTCGCCGTCAATGAATGCCGAACCCGCGCCCAGGTGAAACTTTTGCAGATCGCTGCCGCGGATAAGCTTGAACGAGAAGTTGATGTCGCGGACGTGGACGCCAAACAGGACGCGCACCAGCGTGTTGTAAATCTTGGAAAAGATCATGCGGCGCAGGCCATCCCAGCGGTTCAGGCGGTATCCGATCACGATGTCGTAGTCTTGCAGGTGACTGAGCGCTTCGGGAATTTTCCAGAGGTCTACCGGCTCATCGGCGTCGGTGTAGATCACCACGTCTTTGGTGGCGCTGGCAAACCCGGTGCGCAGCGCCTGACCGTAACCCTGGTTGCCGTCGTGGTGGATCACCCGGATATGCGAATCGGCCTGGGCCAGTTCGTCGGCACGCTGAGACGACCCATCGCGGCTGCCGTCGTCAATGATGAGTATCTCGAAGTCCTCGGCAGCCTGCCGCATGACCTTCAGCGCTTTCTCGGTCATGGGCCTGATCGAATCGACCTCGTTATACATGGGATAGAACAGCGTGACGCTGCGGAAGGAGGGAGGCATAAGATAAATCCTCAACCGACTGATAAATTGAGATAGACGTAGTTTAGCATGATTGGCTTTTCCGTGTGTGTAGCCATGCGTCACAGTTATGTCTACGTTTTAACTGCTTAGTACACCTGCGAAGGGGAGACTGAGCAGTCGCCAAGGCGGGAATACCCACCAAACCCGTACCAGAAAATGGTCATGGCGGTGCTATAATCCTGGTGGGCGCGCTCGAACAAAGAGCGGTCGTATCTTGGAGCGAGAAGCCCGTTGAGCAGTCGGCTTTGGACACTTTCAGGTAAACCCAATTGTTGCGCCTTTTGGCAGCACGTATAGCAGATTCTGCTTTTCTGAGTGTCCGTCGAGTGCGCTCCACAACCGAAGTAGGAAGCAAGCCGGGCTGAGTGATAAGCATTTCTTTTGGCCCAGTCGGTGGTGTGTTGCTGCGCCCAGGTGGGGTTAACGCTCATAGGGGCCGATTCCGGCTCCTGTCCTACACATAACCTCATCCTTCATTTTCATAGCAGTTACGATACAACAACAAAAGCAGAATATGGAGAACTATAACGGATTTGCATTGGTTGAGAGCGTTTAATCTGAATTATGCATGATGTGGTTCCAAATCAGAACCATAATATCTTGGGTCGGCTCAGCCTGGCAGCAAATGCCGGGTCTCGATTTCCGGTTTGGGCTTTGGAGCGTTGAATCGGAAACCGATCAGAAAAATTGCGTTCATTGGAGATTTTTCTCAATTACTGACAGGTTCAAATGTCCATCCGTCCATGCTTCAACACCGTGGGGCGTAGAAGCGAATCCGGTCGAAAAATCTTGTTTGCAATCGACTTTATCCCCTTCTAAAACAATTCTTTGCGGTACATTCCCTTGTAGCACAAGGGAATACGTTGCAACGGACCAATGATCGAGCACAGAATTAGCCAGGCCATTGATGTCATCCACGGTCATACACGGTCTATTGGATGCACTCATCGCAGAACGCAGCCTGTCCACCAGACCATAAAAGATTAAGCTTTGTAAAGTCAAAACGACAAAAAATACAATCCCAGTGAATTGTATGATCCGGAGTCTATAGGTGAAGTCTTGTCCTTTCGCAAGTCGTGATGTCTGTTGTTCAATTCGAGAATGAAGAATACGTTCGACAACAGCAGCAAGCATAGGCGGTAAGGCAAAATAGAGGGAAAGGTCATACGTATCTATCGTGCCAGCCAAATTGTT
>DATGFK010000455.1:0-5181 GCA_035309185.1 Aggregatilineales bacterium | reverse complement strand
CGCCCTGCGCGCCAGATCGCGGTATAATTTAGAGTACATGATTTTCCTTCATCTCCCCATTGATGTTTTTTTTCCTTCACTCAACTTCACCTCTCAATCCCCTTTCCATAAAATGGAGAGGGGGAAACGAACGAAGTGAGCAGGGGTGAGGTTATCAGGATAGAAATTGACTGGCATGTTAATGAGGAGGACGTGACGTGTGCGGTAGATATTCAATCACGGTTCCAACAACCGAGCTGGCCGAACGCTTTGACGCCGCTCCGCCGCCGGAACTCCCCGGCCCTCGCTACAACGCCGCCCCGACCCAGACTCTGCCCGTGCTGCTCAACAGCGGCGAACGGCAGATTCAACTGCTGCGCTGGGGTCTGATCCCACGCTGGGCCAAAGATACAAGCATCGGCTACAAGATGATCAACGCCCGCTCTGAATCGTTGACGGAGAAGCCCGCCTTCCGTGACAGCTTCAAGCGGCGGCGCTGCCTGTTGCTGGCCGACAGCTTCTACGAATGGCAGAAAACGTCGGACGGCAAGGTTCCGATGCGCATTATGCTCAAATCCGGTGAGCCGTTCGCTTTTGCGGGGCTGTGGGAAACCTGGAAAGACCCGCAAAATCCGGATGGGGAATTGCTGCGAACCTTCACCATCATCACGGGCAAGCCGAATGATGTGGTATCCCCGATCCATGATCGGATGCCTGCTATACTACTGCCTGAAGACGAGAAAGTCTGGCTGGACGACGAAGCCGGTGCAGATCGCTGGCAGAGCGTGCTCAAACCCTACCCGGCAGACCTCATGCGCGCCTACCCGATCTCCAAACGCATCAATGCCACGACCAACGACGATCCCTCGCTGATTGTTCCGGCTGCGTGATTCCCCTGGGATGGGAATCGCATCCGGTTGGCAAGTACGCCGCAGGATGATACAATGCCTGCGTGCTTATCCTTGCACTAATGTGCTGCGGCGATTCACCCACTCAGGGGGATGATGATGGCAATATTTATACGACGACTGTCACTGCTCGCACTGGTCGGTTTCCTGCTGGCGGCAGGCCTCTGGCGAGGAGGCTCACAGAACAATGTCCTGGCCCAGGGGACAGCCCCGGCAGCGCCCGCTGCCACGCAAGCGGCACAGGCGCCTGGTAATCCTCCCGCGACGAAACCCGTCGTGAATGGCAGCCTCAACGGCGCGCCGGTACAGGGTCTAGCGGCTTCAAGCTGCTGGCCTCCGAGCGATCCGAGCGCGGCGCTGTGCGACCTCAACCAGGACCCGCAGCCCACCACTCCGATTAATGTGAACGAGGGTGACAACCTGGTCTTCACCGTCGATCCGGCCTCTCCCCCGCCGAGTGCGCTGATAGGTACGCTGCTCGATGACAAGGACGCCGATGGGCAGAAACGCCCCTCGATTGATTTGATGAAGATCGGTGGCATTTTCGTCGTGACAGGCTTGAATGCTACGATTACGAATCATCGCCTCGTGGTGACGGCCAGTTACCCGCCCGATTCACAGGGCGATCAGCTTTACGTAGATTATGCGTTCCTGCTCGTTACCTCCCCGTCTGGCCCAGCAACCGCCGCAGCAGGCGGGCCTTCGGGCGGGGCCACAGTTGCGCCCAGTGACACACCGCCAGCGCTTCTACCCGCTACAGTTGCGGCCACTCAGGCGCTTGCTGGGCCAACCCAGGAAGTCGCCGTCGCCTCGCCAACACTCGAAATTGCCGCGACACAGGTCGAACTGGCAACGCAGCCCGTCGTCGTTACAGCAACGCCGTCCGGCCTTTCGCCTGAAACGGCGGTTCCGACGACACCGGTGGCGACGCTCGTGCCGCCCGTATTGCCCTCAGCCACGCCGCTTCCACTGCCAACTTTGGCCCAACCCACCGCTGAACAGGTTAATCCAGCGCCGACTCCTGCATTGCCACAGGGTGGATCAACTGGGCCGACGACGGGCCAGGGCAATGTCCAGCTTATTCCTGGCGTTTCCGTACCGGCCACCGTGCTGATCGTCGAGGGACGCGCCTTTGACGCCATTGCCGTCAATAGCTGCGTGCAAGGTACCCAGGGCGAGACGGTTTGCGTGAACCGCCCGACGGATACCACCTCAATCGCCGCTTTCGGCGTGGCGGGCGATGTGGCCCAGATCAACTTCAAAGGGCCGCGTCCTACAGCCGTTACAGTGACCCTGTTCAGCAGCGATGGCACGACGGTAATCAACAAGCAAACGCTGCAAGCCGACAATCTCGTCCTGTACTCTTTGCCGTCGGCGGCGGGCGATTTTGTCCTGAACGTGGACATCGTTTACCCCGGTGGCAGCGCGACGTACTACTTCCGGCTGAACCTCACCAGTTAGAGACTGGGGGCGGCCCGCTCAGGTTAACGGAGCCAGGAGGGTTTGCTTGGCGAGATCGAACAGGATTTACGGTGATCAGTTCGGGCATGAGGGCCATGCTGAGGCGCTGGCCCGGCATCGCCGCCAGGTACGCAATGCCATCTATCTGCCGGTGATCCTGGCCGGTGTTGTCCTTGCACTGGTCGTCGTCGGCATGGTCATCATCCTGGGTGAGCAAAAATTGGCTGTCGCCGCCGACTTTATGTCGCTGCTCATCCTCGTTCCGGCGACGCTGCTGTGTATCGTGCCTTACGTGGCAGTCCTGGCGCTCGCCATTGGCGTGACTAAACTCAACATCTGGCTGCCGAGAATCTTTGAACCGGCCCGCGTGATCATCTCCCGGACGAACGACATTGCCGTCCAGGCTGCCCAGGTGATCGGCAGGCCAGTCATCTGGATCGGACAGCGTGCGGCGTGGGTCGAAAAATTTGTCGCGGGTGGCGTGAACGGCTACGGCAAGGGTCCTGACGACCATCAGCCGCCGCCGAAAGCGCTGCCCGGTGGAATAAAGGAACGAGATAATGCCTGAATTTGGCTCCTCTGAAGATAGCAACTGGAAGACGATGATTTACGCCCTGGGCGCGGTGCTGGGCGCAGCGCTGGGCCTCGCGGCGGCACACCTGTATAGCCGCAACGCTGAAGAAGCCAGCCACGAAGGCCCGCTGGCGCCTATCGGAACAGGCGAAGCCTTCAAGATCGGCATGGCGCTGCTGGCCTTGTTACGCCAGGTAGCGGCGCTGGGCAGCCGCCACGAGGAAATCGAACGCTGATCCATGCCCGCGCGCAATCAAAAAGATATTGACCCGCTCCTCTCGGCTGCACGCGACGTTTTCCACGAGCAGGGTTACGCTGCCGCGACTTTGGAACTGGTCGCGGCCCGCTCCAAAGTCAGCCTGAAAAGCATCCAGCATGATTACCCCGACAAAAGCCAGCTCCTGGCTGCCTTGCTGGCTGCCTACAGTCCCCTGGACGATGTCCTGGCGGCCCTTGAACAGGCCGAAGGCGATACAGCGGAAGACCTGATCCGCAGCGCGTTTCGGGCGATGGTCGAGACCGCCGAGAAGCACGATGATTTCTGGGAACTGGCCGCGTTGGATATGCAGGCAACCAATGGCTCCTATTTAACCTCGCTGGGGACACAGGTTGCCCTCAAAAGCCGGGGACTTCTGGAGCGGATCAAGGCGACGGGCGAACTGCGCCCCGTCTCCGATCTGATCCTGGCCCGCACCCTGGTCTCGCTCCTGATCGGTTTTGTCCTCTCCGAGCGGGCCGTGCCGCGAGTCGCCCGCACGGCGCTGCGCTTCTTTCCGCAGCGTGCCTGGGTGGACGGCGCCGTTGATCTGATCCTGTACGGTGTCCTCGAAGATCATGCGTAGGTTCCAGGCGGGGACTGAAAGCCTGCCAACGCTTGCACAACTGGCCTATCGCGCGGGACAGCAAACGCGCAAGGCGCTCCACTATTGGCCTCTTGGCCTGCGCACGCTGATCGTCCTGGTGATTGTCCTCTCGCTGACGCCTGCCCCGGCGCGTCTGATGCCGACTCCGCCGCAAACGGTAGACACGCAGCATCCCGTGGTGTGCGTCCATACCCGCCTGACCGACGAGGTCGAAGACCTCAAAATCGCGCAGACGCTGCAACTGGTTCGGGAAATGGGCGCTAGCAGCATTGTCGAGTTCTTCCCCTGGCCGTATATGGAAATGAGCAAAGGCCAGTACGATTGGCATCACCCTGACCGGATCATCTCGATGGCCCGCCACGAAGGCTTGCAGGTGATCGCGCGCCTGGGCACAGTCCTGGGCCGCACACCCGATTGGATGCAGGTGGACGTGCGCAATCCCGATAAGTCGCTGGATACCATCTCGCCTGCCACTTATGCCGACTATGCGAAGTTCGTGGGCGCGTTCGTAGCTCACTTTCGCGGCCAGGTGGACAAAATTATCGTGTGGAACGAACCCAATTTGAGCCTGGAATGGGGCTATAAACTGGCGACGCCGCAATCCTACACGGAGTTACTCAAATTGGTGTATAGGGCGGCTCACGCTGCCAACCCGGACATCACCGTCCTGGCCGGAGCGCTGGCACCGACTCTTGAGCCGGAAGGTAGTCCCAACGGCCTGAACGAACTGGATTACTTGCATCAGATGTACGCCGCAGGGGCTGGCCCTTATTTCGACGCGCTGGCCGTTCACACCTACGGCTTAAAGGAAGCGCCCGATGCCCCACCCGCCCCGGATCGCCTCAATTTCCGCCGCTTTGAACTCCAGGCGGCGATTATGCAGCAGAACGGGGATGGCAGTAAGCCGATCTACATCACCGAAAGCGGATGGAACGACGATCCACGCTGGGTGCGCGCCGTCAGTCCGGGCCAGCGCATCACTTACACGCTGGACAGCTTTCGCTACGTCGAACAGAACTGGCCGACTGTGAAGAACCTGTGCATCTGGTATTTCCGGCTGCCCCTGCCAACCTTCAGCTATATGGATCATTACGCCTTCGCCACGACGCTGTTCCGCCTAAAACCGATATACAGCGCGGTGCAGGCCTACGCGCGCGGGCTGCCGGAAAATTAATGGCAATCAGGGCCTGCGAAGCTCTCACCCCTTAACCTGGAAATCGGTCAATTTGATCCATTCCCCGACGAGATCGCCATTTTGCATGATCGGCAGCCGCTTTCCGCTGCTGGCGTCGTACATTCCCGCGCGGATCTCGTAAGTTCCTGGCGGCAGCTTTGGCACGATGATGCGCCACTCGTCAAAGATGATCTCGCCGGTCTGCCACAGGCGCGTGTGATAG
>DATGFK010000454.1:0-11628 GCA_035309185.1 Aggregatilineales bacterium | reverse complement strand
TTATCGCCACGGGGTCGAGGAGCGTTATTGCGGCAGGCGAGTAAACTAAGCGACGGTGACGTCTTCGCAGAGGTAAACATCCTGAATGGCGTTAAGCAGTGCCGCGCCTTCAGCCATTGGACGCTGGAAGGCCTTGCGCCCGCTGATGAGGCCCATACCGCCCGCCCGCTTATTGACTACGGCGGTCAGAATCGCTTCCTCGAAGTCATTGGCGCCGCTGGCCCCGCCAGAGTTGATCAGCCCGGCACGGCCCATGTAGCAGTTCAGAACCTGGTATCGGGTCAGGTCAATGGGGTTGTCGCTGCTCAACTGCGTGTAAATGCGCTCGTCAAGCTTGCCATAGCCGGAATTGCCGGTGTTGAGCGCCTTGTAGCCACCATTGGTGACAGGCAGCTTTTGCTTGATAATATCGGCCTGAATGGTCACGCCGAGGTGATTGGCCTGTCCGGTCAGATCTGCCGAAGTCTCATGATTGACTCCGTTAACCTTAAAGCCGTTGTTGCGCATATAGCACCACAGCACCGTTGCCATGCCCAGTTCATGGGCCATAGCGAACGCTTCAGCCACTTCCATCAACTGACGTGTGCTTTCCTCCGAACCGAAGTAAACCGTTGCACCGACAGCGCAGGCGCCCATGTCCCAGGCTTGCTGTACGTTTCCAAACATGATCTGGTCGAATTTATTGGGATACGTAAGCAATTCGTTGTGATTGATCTTGACCAGGAAGGGAATCCTGTGCGCGTATTTGCGGGCTACGGCGCCGAGCACACCAAAGGTTGAGGCTACCGCATTGCAGCCGCCTTCGATTGCCAGCTCGACAATTTTGGCCGGGTCGAAATACTCCGGATTCTTGGCAAATGATGCGCCTGCTGCGTGTTCGATACCCTGGTCAACCGGTAGAATGGAAAGGTAGCCGGTGCCTCCCAGCCGACCATGATCGAACATTTGCTGCAAGCTACGCAGCACCTGCGGCGTTCTGTCAGAATCTGCCCAGACATTACTGACAAAATCAGGGCCGGGGAGATACAGGGCAGAATTGTTTACTTTCGCCTTGTAATTGAGCAGAGAGTCGGCCTTATCTCCTAATGCAGACACGATCTTGTCAATCGTGTAAGTTGTCGTCACGGGTTCCGCTACAGCCATAATTGTCTCCTTCAAGATCTATTGGCATTCAATGAATGCATCATTATTTTACCCCGCGCTGTGAGTAGCAACCAGATTTTTGTGCAAGATGCAGGCGAATCAGTGGCGCGGCGATACCGCCAGGGTACCACTCGCTTGGAATGCGCCAGTGGAAAGCCCGGAAGGCGCAGCCATGACCCGTGACGGGACAAAATACTCGAAGGAGAATTCAGTCACGTCTCCGGTGTGTTTTCCAGGCAGCGGCATCAACCTGGCCGTTAATGGTTTGGCGAGCCGCAGCGCGAGGGCGCCTACGTCCAGGAGAATACCGGTCAAGGTTTCAGCTTCCACATCGCCCGGCAGTGGAATACAGTCAAGGCCCGTGCCACAGATCGCGCTGTACAGCAGCAGATCGTTGACCGAAAGCACGCCCTCAGCCGCGCGCCGTCCGAGAATCGTATCTTCCAGGACGGGCAGCATCAGACCGCTAAAGCCACAGCGCGGGAAGACCGCTTCTTCCAGCGCATTCATCACCAGCGATGCCCCGGCGACCATGCCGCTACCGCCTGCTACGGGGCCAAGTTTCTCAATCGCGGCGGCAAGGCTGGTTGCTTCGCCAGGGTAGGGCGCCAATGAAAAATCAAGGCCGCCGAAACGAATGCCAAAACGTTTTGCCAGGCTTTCCGCGACGGGAACCAATTTTGCTGCGGCTTGCTCGATGTGTTGGACAAGGCGTACACGCGCTTCGGCGGGCGAGGGTGCGCCGTCGAAGGCTTTCAGTGCAAGATCAGCCGCTTCGATTGCCAGGGCAAAGCGCAATGATCCGCCCCCATGATAGGCCGCTGGAAAGAAGGGTGAACCCGGTGGACAGTTTGCCAGGGCCGCCATAAAGAGGTTTCCCATGCCGTCGGCGGAAAGTCGGCTGAGCGCCAGAATGAGTTGGGAAGTTCGCCGGAGCGTATTCAGATCGATTCCGCGTTCGGCATTCGCAATGTCCACGGCAGCGAACACATTCGGAGCCGCGAGCAAGGTATCAGCGATGATGTCTATGTAAGCTGGATCATCGCCCGCACTGGCCGGGCCAATCGAGAGATAGTCAATGGACAGGGCCGCGCATTCAATTTGTAAGCGCATGACCCGTTCGGGCAACATTTTGGCGTCAGAAAGTCCATAACGTGGAAATGGCTGAGTCGCCAGGCGTCGGCTCTGGACTTCTATCCCCGCAGCCTTGAAGGCCACGATAGCTTCAGCCAGAAAACGCCCGGCTTCAGAAATCGGCCCAGCGTACGAATTAGCCTCAATAGTTGTAAATGCTGTGATCGCGCGAATTTTCATTGTGGTATCGGGGTGGCTTTAGCGATCAAGCAGCGCCTGGACGTGCTCAAGGAGCGCACGGGGCGAGAAGGGCTTGATGATGTAATCGTCAGCACCGACTGAATCACCAGCTTCCACGTCCATCTCCTGCCCTCGCGCTGAGATGATGATGACCGGCGGCGCCTTCGCGCCAAAATGCTCCTTAACTTGACGACAGATCTCCAGACCATCTTTCCCCGGTAGCATAATGTCCAACACGAGAATATCCGGCGGCTGTTCGAGGGCATGGCGGAGGGCTTCTTCTCCATCCAGGGTCGCCCACACGCGATAACCAGCGACTTCCAACTGTTTCCGGATCAACAATTGGATGTGCGGATCATCCTCGGCGATCAGAACGTTAGTCATAATCCCCTTCCAGGAGCGGTATTGTAAAGTAAAACGACGAGCCCTGGGAGACTTTGGAACTCAGCCATACCTGTCCCCCATGCAGTTCAACAAAAGATTTTACAATAGTCAGACCCAACCCACTGCCTGAAATCTGCTGTCGCACGACCTCGTCTGTACGGTAGAACTGCGAGAAAATCTTCGGCTGGTCGGCTTCTGAAATGCCCATTCCTGTATCGTGAACACCGATCAGAACGGCGGGCACTTTGACCTCTGGCGGTGTGTCGTCCGGAAGATCTGAGCGCTGTACAACGACGCGGGCTTCCAGCGTAATGGTGCCGCCGTGCGGAGTATATTTACTGGCGTTCGCCATCAAGTTGGTGACGGCCTGCGTAAGTCGCCCCTTGTCGATCCAGACTTCGGGCAGACCCAGGCTCACGTGCATCGCCACGGTTTGTTTGCGTTCCTCAATCGTCGGCTGGATCGCAACCAATGCCGAATCCAGGATAGTCCCCGGATCCTGCAAGTCACGCTTGAGCTTGATGCGCCCCCCTTCCAGACGACTGATTTCCAGGATGTCATTGATTAACGAGATCAGGCGATCTGCGTTAAATTTCACGATGTCGAGGTAGGCCCGAACGCCCGGATCGAGCGGCCCTGCATCCCCTTGCAGAATGAAATCAACAAAGCCACTGACGGAGGTCAATGGCGTGCGCAGTTCGTGGGAGACCAACGACACAAACTCGGTCTTCATCCGGTCAACTTCATGTTCGCGCGTCGCATCGCGGAAGGCGAACAGCCGTCCGCGCAGTTGCCCACCATGATCGTAGACTGGTGTGCTGTACCACACCAGAAAACGAACCTCCTTGATTCCCAATTCCAGTTCGCCCGCCGCACTCGTCTGCTGATCCGCCGTAAAGGTTAAAAGCAGATTGGTCAGGGCCGCAGGCAAATCGGGACGCGCGCGGAGACGTTCCAGGAGCGCTTCGACAGGTTGGTTGAGGATTTGAAAACGTGCCAATTGAAAAAAAGCTTCGAACTGCAAGTTCGCGGAAACCACGCGGAATTCCGAATCAACCATTAACATGGCATCATTGGAGGCTTCGAGTATGGCCTCAAGCAGATCGCGCTCCCCTTCGAGCGTTGTGTGTTGTGCCTGGCGCTTGCTGACATCCAGCGTCATTTCGACCAGCGCAATCACAGTATCGCCCTCCTTGATGGGCCATAATGTGACGTATGCGGGGAATATTCGGCCATCTTTCGTCAAACATTCGGTTTCGCCACGCAGGCCGATCCCTTGCTGAAGTGCGATCCGCGCCCAGGATTCATTTTCTGAGCGGCGCTGAGGCGGAATCAGGACTGATGCCTGCTTTCCAACCAGTTCGGGCTGTGAATAACCAAACAGGTTCCCAGCTCTTGCGTTGGCGCTCAGGATTACCTGTTGCGGGTCAGTAATCAAAACAGCGTCGGCTGCCAGCGAAAGATATGCCTGGGCGCTTTCGGCAAGCAAAGTCATCCGGTTAGCGGCAGTCATCGCATCAGCCTGCGAGGGCTTCCCGTCTACTCGGACTGGTCTGGCCCACTGTGTTTTGATGGCATTGGAAACCCAAAGAGCCACTTCATCGGCCATGATTTGCAGGATGCGTATTTCGAGCGGAGTGAAGGCATTCTCCCGGAAACTTCCAAGGGCGATCAGGCCAACCAGTTGTCGCTGGGCGATCAGGGGTACCAGGAGGAGTGAAGAGAGGCGCGTCAGAGAGAATTGCGACGGAGCGACAATGGTATATCCCTGGGCGTGAATGTCTGACAAATCCTGGAGTACAAGGGTTTTGCCGCTCAGGATAGCTTCCAACGCCTGATCGGGGAGATCGGTGTAGGCCCCTCCGACCTTTGGCGCCTGCTCAGGTTGGCGATCCCATACGGCAGCAACCTTGAACAGAGTCGTAGATGAACTCGGAGTGTAGGACAGCAGGCAGTGATCAACGCTTGGGTAAGCCGAGTTTGGCTGCGGGCCAGTGATTGCATCTTTGACCGCCACCAGTACGGCGTCCGGATTGTCGGCTGCTGCAATACGATGTCCGGCGATAAAGATGCGCTCGACAAGCTCCGAAGACATTTGGGACGAATCGGGCGCTTTGGAGCGGTGCATCAGCTAGTCATCATCCCCCTGCTGGCCCTGTTGATCTGATCGAAAGGAATAGCCAGAGCCACGTTTTGAGACGATATACGGCGCGTGCAGCGAATCCGGATCGACCTTTCGGCGCAGACGGGCCATGTGAACGCGGAGATTCTCTTCATAGGCTTCGCCATTGGGCCACAGCCGGGCAATCAAGGCTTCTACCGAAACGTAACGCGGGCTGTTTCGATACAGGTTGTGCAGGATGGCTAATTCTTTGGGCGTCAAGCTGACCTCTTTGCCATCCAGCAAAATACGTTTGCGCACAAAATCCAGCTTTAGCCGCGAGTCGACCTCGATCACCGGCGCGCGCGCATAAGAGTCATCGGAGATGCGGGCCAAAATACGCCTGATCCTTGCAATCAGAACGTCGGTATCGAAGGGTTTGGTGACATAATCTTCCGCGAATTCGCTGATACCGGAGAGGATCGAGTCCTTTTCTCCGTCGCCGGTTACGACGATGATCGGCACATCACCCATCTGATGGATGGCCTGACCCAGCTCAAAGCCATTCATATCTGGCAACCCAAGGTCAAGCAGTACCAGGTGAGGCAATCCCAGCTCTTCGAGAAGGGCAAGCGCTGCGGAGGCGTCTTTGGCGGACGAGGTTTCAAAACCTTCTTCTTCTAGCGTTTGTTGTAACAACTTGCGGGTGATTGCATCGTCATCAACAATTAATAATCGCTTTGCGCTGTTCACTATTACCTCTCGTTAAAAGGAAACACCCTGGGGTTCCGGGTGTGAATCTAGCGCAGCGTATGACTTCGGAGGTGATTTACTTCCCTTATTATAGCACTTTCTACGGGTTGCGCTGTGAATGCAACTGTCCAGAGAACAACAATTTCAAATTTTAGGCAGCGCCCGATGGCTGGCATCGGACATTCTCGCCCCTACAAGGTACGGACTTATGTCGCGGCGGTCACGGGCGTCGTGGTCTTCTGGGGAAAAATATAGTGCTGGCGATACTGCACGAGTGCTGCCAGCAAGAATATCTGGATAATCGTTAGCAGCAGGTTGCCAAACTGGTCGAAGTAGAAGAGCAGCAGATTGACCACGGTCAGTGACATGAGCAGACCGAAATAGCCCAACTCGTTTGCCCGCTGGTCTTCGCCCACGATGAGTAGAATACTCGCTATCACCAGTAGAATCCCAACGGTCCCTTCCAGTGCAAGCTGGATGAGAAACCAGTTGAAGGTGTTTGGCCCGGTGATCTCGCCCGTCGTCGCAAAGTGTGTGATGCTCTGTGCCAGCATATCGGGGAACTTTGGCGCGGCCAGCAGGACGATCAGTTCGGCGATAGCGAGAAAACCCAAAATCGCCATCCCAACGACGAGAATGAGTTTAAGACGCTCGCGCCCTATCCAGCGTTCCTCAAACTGCTGCAAGCCCTTTGCCAGCCTGTTCAGGAAACCCGGACGTTCGGGCGCAATTTGTATCGGTGAGGCCAAAAAGTCGCGCAGAATAGTTGCCAGGCGCGTCAAATCTTGATTGTCGCTCTGTTCAGAAATTTCCTTTAACCGTTGTTCCAAAGCCTGGCGTTCATGCTCTTCCAACTCACGGTCTAGCAGGTCGGGAAGCATTTCCAATACCCGGTACATCTCCGAACGCGAATCCTGTTTGGGCGGCTTTCGCACCTGGAGATAGACCAGGACAATGATCAGAAAGAACCCATAGATAATCGGCATTGCGAGCGGGTAAAAGTAGTTATTACTCGTCGTAATGAACTTGCCGACTTCATCCATAAACAGCCCGGCGCCGACCCCGGCACATACCGCAGAAGTCAGGTAAGCCCAACGGTTGGCAAGCACCAGTAATAACGTGGCCGCAATGAACAGCAGCAGGCCACCCCACAACAGGTGTGCAATATGGATCTCGCCCCTGCCGATCTTTGGGAAGCCCGTCAGGGTCAAAAACAAGCGCGTAACGACCACCGAGGTTGAAAAGCTGACCAGCATGATGAGCATATACAGGGACGCGCTATTGCGTCGCACGGGTCTGCGAATCTGCCGGGGAGAGATGCTTGTTTGTGCCATGAACTTGCTCCAATATTGAATGGGCGGCTCTGGTGAGCCGCCCAACGATTACGATTCATAACGATGTAAAGTTGCCCCTTCACGGAGCACACCCATTATACCCTGAAGCTGACTATGGCGTTGTGACGGAAGGCGCTCCTGAGACCGGTGGCGGCACAGCCCCCGGTACTGGGGTGGCCTGCGTTACGACCGGTGCGCTTTTGGCAAAGCTCGCCAGGGCAGTATCCCGCGCCGTTGTAAAGCCTGCTGTATCGGTGCCGATCAGTCCTTGCTTGGCGACTACCGACAGGGCGTCGTCGCTCAGGAAGTACCACACAAAGGCCTTGACCTCTGGACGGACAAACGAATTCACGTTGAAGACAACATACTGCGTTTCGGTCAGGAGATACGTGCCATTCTTGATGTTGGCTTCAGTCGCATCCACGCAGCCTTTACCGGCATCTACTCCCACGGTATGGACTTTAGCCGTCACCTTCTGGAACTGCGCGAAGGTCATGTACGTCACAGCATCACCTACATTAGCCGTCCCGGCAGCGCGATAGAGCGGATCATCGTTTGTAGTCAGGTCATTGCGGCGCAGGGGCGCAATGGCTTTATTGACCTTGCCGAGCAGCAGATCAGTTTCCGCTGCGCCTGCCGTCGGGCCAAGAATCAGCAAGTCAGTCGCCGGGAAAGCGGAGTTCACATCTGACCACTTCTTGACCTTATTTTCACTGTCCAGGCCGAACAGTTTGTTGATTTCATCCGTCTTCAGGCACGTAGCAAACTTATTATTGTCGTTGACGACGATTACAACCGCCTCGGTACCAAGCTGTAACTGCATCGTTTCGACATTGGCCTTCTTGCAAGCCGCGACTTCTGCATCACTCATCGGACGGGTCGCGCCCACCAGGTCAATATTGTTGGTGCATAATTTATTAAACGCGCTGTCGTTGCCAGAGGCGCTGACATTCAGTTTGATCTGGCTGAAGCGCGGCGAGAAGGCATCATTGACGGCTTTGATGACCGTGGCAGGATCGGCGGTGCCATCGCTGGCAAGCGTTCCGGCGGTATCCGGTGGGACGTTGACCGTCTGGATGCGGCTGAAAGTGCGACCAGTTTGCTTAATATCCAGGTAGTGCTGGTCGCGGTCATAGGTTGTGGTGCTGGCGCTGGTGAAGCCGCTGCCCAGAACCAGGCTGGCCTGCTGATCCTGGAAGATAGAACTCAAGAAGTCGCTGACTGGCTTGCGTGCAAGGCTGGCCGCATTGACGTACAGGTACAGCGATTGGGAATATGGATAACGCGCGGCTTCCAGATTGGCCTGGCCCGAATCCACACAGGGGGCGCTGGCGTTGGTTTTCATCTGGAGCGCTTTCACCGTCTGCGAATTCACGTTGAGCGTATTGAAGTCATAGGCCGTCATAATACCGACTGTGTTGGCTTCCGTGCCGAACTGATCGCCGACCTTCTGGGTGCTGTCCAATGCCTTCACATCGGCACGGATTTTGCCGCCGGGCACCAGCGAGCCTGCCAGGGCGACGGCTTTCGAGTCTGCCGGTGGAGAATAGATGGCCGTGATGGGGACATTGCCAAGTGAGCTATCCACAGCATTCCAGTTCAGCGCCGTACTGCTGGGGCTGAGAAGTTTGTTAGCCTGGTCAGGTGTCAGACAGGTCAGAGTTGACGTGCCATTGACCAGAATGTCCAGCGCATTGAAACCGAGCAGGGTTTCGATGTAATTCACATTTTTCGCCTTGCAGGCTGCGTCCTGTTCGTCGGTGATGCTCTCTACGGCCATTGCCATGTCGGCTGTGCCGCTGCAAAGCTTATCGAAACCGGCAACGGTGCCCGAAGCATTGACGGTGATTGTCGTGCCCGGATTTTTCGCGCTAAAAGAGTCTGCTGCGGACTTGAGGATAGGCGAGACAATCTGCGATCCCTCCACCGTCACCGCGTTCACGGCCTGCGCGCTGGCCTGTGTCGGAGCCTGTGTGGCGCTTTGAGTTGCCGCCACGGTAACAGCCACAGTAGGGGTCGCAGCCTGAGTCGGTTCCTGGGTGGCCTGATTCAAAGAAGCAATATCAGCGAAAGAGCGAGTCGCGGCGCCCGGCATGAGAATTGCCAACAGAACAAAACCTGCCAGCAGCAAGCCGATCATTCGCCGTAAATGTGTCATCAAGTATCTCCTAGCATTTGCCGTGAAATGTCAATTTAGCCGGGCCAATTGTACACATCTGGCGCGAAAAGAAAAGGTATGTTAAATTGCGGCCATGTCAACTCCCGCCATTCCTAAACTGAAATCTACGCCAAGCGCCCTGGTCAGGCAGCGTCTCCACGCAGACCGCAATGGCGTACTGATCGCCGGTGGCATCATGGCTGGCGTCGGCGGGGTGCTGCTGTATCGCCTGGTCACGACAGCGGCTCCGCTCGCATTTCCGCGCTGGTTGTTCTTCATCCTGCTGTATTTCGCAGTCACGGGAATTGCGCTGCCGCTATTGTGGTATCTGAATCAACGTTTTAGCCGTAAAATTCCTATCAGTGGCGGCGTCCTTCTGCGACAAGGCATGTGGTGTGGCCTGTTCACAGTCACCGCGGCGTGGCTGCAAATGACCCGCGCACTGACCCTGGCGACGGGCTTTTTCCTGGCGCTTAGCATTATTGCCATCGAAACATTCCTGCGTGTCCGGGAACGCAATCAGGCTTCGCTGCCCACTCGCCATGACGGATAGCGCGCGGCTGCGACATCTGCCCAGCATGGATCGCCTGCTGCGCGAACCCGGTGGCAGCGATCTGGTCGCCACGTATGGCAGGGCTGCGACCCGCGATGCTTTGCGTGTCGCGCTAAACGCGGCCCGCGAATGGATTCGCCAGGGCGGAGTCTCGCCTGGAGCAGCGGAACTTGTGACGGCGGCAGGGAGCTACCTCCGTTCCCGGCAGGGCGTGACCCTTCGCCCCGTGATCAACGCGACGGGCGTGATCCTGCATACCAACCTGGGCCGTGCCGCGCTTTCGGAATCGGCGCAGCAGGCCATCGCGGCGATGGCCTCAGGCTACAGCAGCCTCGAATACGATTTGGAAGAAGCCAGGCGGGGTAGCCGTGACAGTCACGTGGCCGGGCTGCTCACGTCGCTGACCGGCGCTGAAGCCGCAATGGTCGTCAATAACAACGCGGCTGCCGTGATGCTTATCCTTGCTGTTCTGGCCCAAGGCAAAGATGTCATCATCTCGCGGGGACACTTGGTCGAGATCGGCGGCGGATTCCGAATGCCTGACGTGATGGCCGCAAGCGGGGCCCACCTGGTCGAAGTCGGCGCCACGAATCGCACGCATCTTGACGATTACACGCAGGCCTTCACGCCACAGACGGCGCTCATTTTGCGCGTCCACGCCTCGAATTTCCAGCAGATCGGGTTCACGGAGCAGCCCGACGCGCAGGCATTGACTGCCGTTGCGCACGCGCACAGCGTCCAGTCAGTGTATGACCTGGGGAGCGGCGCCCTGCTGGATACCGCGCCGTATGGCCTGGATCATGAGCCAACAATTCAGGAAGCTTTGCGTGCCGGGTTTGACCTGGTGGCCTTCAGTGGTGACAAACTTCTGGGAGGCCCTCAGGCCGGGATCATCGTCGGGCGCAGCACTTTGATCGAGAGGCTAAAACGACATCCATTCGCACGCGCCATGCGTATTGATAAGCTATCATTGGCCGGGCTGTTTGCCACGCTGGGACACTATCATCGTAACGATGCCCTGTCGCACATTCCCGTTTGGCAGATGATCGCCATGCAGGGCGAAGCGATCCGCGCGAGGGCAGAAACGTGGGCCGCGCGAGTCGGCGGGGACGTGATTAACTCGGAATCCACTATCGGCGGGGGCAGTCTGCCGGGCGATACGCTTCCGACTTACGTCCTGGCGTTGGACGTGCAAGAACCCGATGCAGTGGCCGCACACTTGCGACGTTTCAGCACACCCGTGATCGTTCGCATCGCTCACAATCGGGTTCTGCTCGACCCGCGTACCGTCCTGCCGAGCCAGGACAGCGAGTTGATGCGGACACTGGAAAGCGTCTTGGGTGAACTCGGTGAGTCGCCCGAAGCTGGCGACTCACATCAGGCAAACGACTCCAATGAAACCGACGAGTCAGACGCCCCTGAGTCCGAGGACGCAGAGACAGACGCAGAGACGATGGACTCGGATTGATGCGATTGCCGGGTTACGAACTTGCTGTCAGCGTGCTTCCGGGAACATTCAAGCTGATCGCGGTATTGACGATCTGACTTACATCCTGTTTAAGTTTACCCGCAGCGTCACCCAGCGTTGCAGCCGCCTGCTGTGCGTCAGCCGCATAGGCGGCTTTCAGAATTGCCTGAGCCTGCGGCAACAGATCGGCGGAGTCTTTTACGGCGTTGTTTTCGTTGGCCTGCATATCGCTGGCTGCCGCGTGGATGGCTGCTGCATCAACGGTCACGTCCAGCAGAGTCTTGGTTGCATCATTCGATTTGGTTAAATACCAGCTCAGGCTTCCGGAATTGCCGGGATTCATGGCATCAACGATGCTCTGCGCTGCCGACTGAGCGCCCTTCAAATCATTCTGTTTGAGCGCGTCGCCAGCCGCCGACA
>DATGFK010000453.1:0-8323 GCA_035309185.1 Aggregatilineales bacterium | reverse complement strand
GCTGTGGCAAACTCAGATAAGGTTGAAGGCTGGACGCTAGTTCCTCCTTCAAATCCAGGATGAAATTGTGATCGGGTGAGCCTTTGCCCTCTACAAGGATGGCATAACGTTCCACGCCCAGGCTGCCCGTTCCAGCGATTCGAATCGCCACGTCGAGGACGTCAAAGAAGGCGGGTTCATCGTGGGCGGCTCCCCATTTCTCGATCAACGCCTTCACGCGCTTATGCGCTGCCTTGGTCGGTTGTTGGAGTTTCTGGCCGTCAATGCGGAAAGTGCGCGCGGTCTTATCTTTATCCTCATCGGTGTGCGAATCCAGGAACGCTTTCCGCTTGCGGTGCTTGAGTTGCAGAAGCAGCGTCCTGACCATGCCGCTGGCTGTCTCGCGCTCTAACATGCGAATCTGTCCTTCAGCCAGGACATGCGTGTAGGAATCCAGAAAGCTCTCAGCAAGAATTAACGCCTAGGGCTGGCTAATTTTGAGCTGTTGCGCGGCGACGAAGATGCTCGTGACCATACGGGCAACGTCCCACGTGCAGGGGGCCAGCACTGCCTCATCAAAATCGGTCAGTCCGAAATACACCAGGCGATTTTCGGCTTTGTAAGAACCGAAATTCTCAAGGTGGAGATCGCCGCAAATCCAGACGGCAGGCGCATCGTTCAGCGCAGAACGCAAAGGCCAATCTTCGTAGAAAAGGTGGCACGTCCCGCGATAGAACGCAAAAGCACTTTCGCGCATTGCGCGGTATTTTAGCGAGAGGATATTGGGGTCACACCCTGCATTGAAATGCTTGATCCGTTCAACCAAGGTTGTCGCCATGTCAGCCTCCACGGAGTTCAATGAGTTTCACCCAGCGACTGATCGAGGAAATTGCGGATCGCCATCAGGGTTGCCTGGGGTTGTTCCAGCATTGCCAGATGGCCCGCGTTCTCAATAGTCGCCAGGGTCGCGCCTTCGATCAGTTCTGCCATATCCACGGATCGCTGTAGCGGGATCAACTGATCTTTGTCGCCGGACAGCAGCAGCACAGGCACCGTGATTTCGCGCATGAGCGGCCTCGAATCAGGCCGGGCAGCCATTCCCTTCAGCACGCCTATCATTCCGCTGGGCCGGGTATTAAGAATCATTGTTCGGACTTGTTCAACAATAGAGCTTTCAGGGGGAAGGCCTGCTGCAAACATCTTCGGTAGCATGGATTGCTCAGCAGCCTTGCTCCCCTCCATGAATACATTCTCTGCCGACTTATAGCGACCTTCGCGACCTTCCGGTGAATCCGGGCCAGCTTGGGAACTGATCATGCCGAGAGCCAGGAAACGTTCTGGTATGAGCCGCCAAAGTGCCAGCGTCACGTAGCCCCCCATGCTGTGACCCATGATCGCCGCCTTGTCCACCTCCAGCGAATCCAGGAGCGTAATGACATCCTGGGCCAGGCTCTCCATTTCATAGATGCCTTCTGGCGCGGGACTCTCGCCATGCCCACGCAGGTCTGGCGTAATCACACGGTAGTGATCACTGAGGCTGTCCTGCTCGGTTTGCCAGATTGTGCTATTGAGCGGGTAGCCGTGCAGAAATACCACCACCGTGCCCTGACCTCGCTCCGTGTAATGTAAACTAACCGGATTCGCCATCAATTTCCCCCGATACAGACCTTTTGATCGCAAACTTCGCGGATTGTACCAGTATGTAACACGGGATGCACCTTGTCAGGGCAGTGCTTTCGTGGTACACTACTGGGCAGTTGGAGATATTCGTGGCAAAAAGTGGGCAACCCCCACTTTTCGCTTTATTTAGGAAAGTTCCTGGAGGCAAAACGGAGTTAAATCGGCATGGCGAAGTCAGAATTTGCACTGGCCTTCAATGAGATTACCGAGACGCATCACCTTCCACGGCAGACGGTCATTGACGCGCTTCAACAAGCGCTCATTTCTGCCTACCGGCGCGACAGCGGGGCCAGCCCCGCGCAGCGAGTCGACGCTGAGGTAGACCTTACCACCAACCACCATAAGATCATGGTGGAAATGGAAGTGGTTGACTCGGTGATGAATGAGCATACGGAAGTGTCGCTCGAAAAGGCCCTCTATCACTTCCCAACGGCGCAACTTGGCGACATGGTCATGATCCCCATTGAGTATAACGTCAAGACGTTTGGGCGCATCGCCGCGCAAACCGCCAAACAGGTCATTCTTCAGAAAATCCGTGAGGCCGAACGGAAATCGCTTTATGAGGAATACAAAGACCGCGAAGGCGATCTGATCACCGGGCAGGTACAGAGCATCACCGGGCAGCATATCACGTTGAGCCTGGGCCGCGCCGAGGCTATTATGCCCCGCAACCAGCAAATTCAAGGCGAACGTTACCGGGCGCATGATAAAGTGCGTACCTACGTCCTGGAGGTCAAGGAGAGCAGCCGTGGGCCGCAGATTGTGGTCTCGCGGGCGCACAAGAACATGCTGCGTCGTCTCCTGGAATATGAAGTCCCGGAAATTTATAACGGGCAGGTCGAGATCAAGAATATTGCCCGCGAACCCGGCCATCGCTCAAAGGTTGCCGTCGCTGCCTTACAGCCTGGTGTTGACCCCGTAGGCGCCTGCGTCGGAATGCGAGGAATGCGCATCCAGAATATCGTCAAAGAATTGAGCGAAGAAAAGATAGATGTGATCGAATGGAATCCCGATCAGGCTATCTTTATCGCCAAGGCGCTCAGCCCTGCCCGCGTGACAGCGGTGTACCTGGAAGACGACATTGACCAGGGCCATACGGCCACCGTGATCGTCCCGGATGATCAACTGTCGCTCGCCATCGGGCGCGAGGGACAGAATGCCCGCCTGGCTGCCAAACTTACCGGCTGGCGGATTGACATCAAGAGCGTCAGCGAAGCGGCTGTCACATCTTACAACAGCCTGAACGAACCGCCCCTTGACGCGCTCCTTGCCGAGCATACAGACCTGGTTGCGGAAGTAGCTCGCATCCTGACCAAGAAGAAAGCCGAACGCGCGGTGATGCCCGAAGAGTACCAGACGCTATCGCGCTTCGTTCAGATTGTCGAACAGCGCCAGCTTGCCCAGCGCGAGGCGGGCCGCGCCAGACGGCTCAAGGCTATGGAAAAGGTTCGTCCAAACATTCCACCGGCTGCCTTTGAAATGAAGCTGGAAGAACTCGAACTGGCCGCGGACATTACCCAGGCCCTCAAGCACATTGAGAACGTGGGCGAACTGATGGTTCGGCTCCAGGCTGAAGAGGACAACCTGCACAAGACCCTGGAGTTGGGTGGCGCCGATGTGGACGCGATGGATGCTATCCGGGAAGCAATTGCTTCGCTGGTGCTCACCCGTCCTGCGGCACCCGAAGCCAATGTCGAATCAGTGGAGAAGCTGGCTGAAGCTCCAATAACGCCGGAAGCGCGGATCGAAGCCTTGGGCGAAGCCGCTCCCGTCTCTGAACTGGCGCCTGAAGCCATCGCTGCTGCGCCGGAAACTGCTGCGGTAGAGGATGAGGAAGTTCCGCCTGCCTTCGTAGACGAAGAACAGCAGCCAGAAGTGGTTGCCCCGGCCCCAGCGCGCCGACCCGCCAAGCCAGCGGCGCCACGCCCAGCCGCGCCTGTCTTCGAGCCGTTTGAGGCGACAGAGGCCCAGACCGACGCCGCTAAAAAGGGCAAGAAAGAAAAGAAAGGCAAGGGCCGGGGCCGCGAACTGGTCTTCGATGAGCGGCGTGGTGAAGTGGTCGCGAAGCGCAAGCGCAAGGGCCATCGCAGCCGCGACTGGGGCGCAGGCGAATTCGAGGACGAGGTGTAAGGCGGCAAGAAACTAAGAGGCCACTGCGATGATTTGCCCTTTTCTGCTTTCATAGCGGAAGCGGAAACCGAGGGCAGATCGTCGTTTTTGCAGCGGTATCAGAGAACGATGTCCAAACAAATGTCTGTTCGTCCCAAGCATATTCCCCTCCGTACCTGTGTGGTGTGCAGAGAAACCAACACCAAACGTACCCTGACCCGACTCGTTCGCACCGAGGCCGACGGGATACAAATTGACCCTACCGGGAAGCGCAACGGACGCGGGGCGTACCTGTGTGATAAGCCTTCCTGCTGGCAGCGTGCCCTGACTTCGGATGTGTTGGAAAAAGCCCTGCGCACCGAAATGACGGAGACGGATCGCCAGCGCGTGAGGGAAGCGATGCCGACACACCCTGGTTTATAAGGTTATGCAGGACTATAATTAACCTGATGATGTTTGGAATCTAGCGAAAAGCGATGGATCTAATCGGATTGATCGTGCGACAAGACGTAATGGGTGAGGGCCTCATGTAATACAAGCGATGCCCGGCGCCAGACGTGCCTGTCGTGCGGCCCCGCATGGAGGGAACGTATGGCTAAAGAGAAACAGATCGTAGAAGTCCCCGCATATCTGACTGTCCGTGAACTGGCAAACCTGATCTCTGCCAGCCCCATTGAAGTCATGAAACAATTGATCAACAACGGCATTATGGCAACAATCAATCAAACGATTGATTTTGACACGGCTGCTATTGTCGTTGAAGAACTGGGTTTTGAAGCGCAGCCCATTGTCGAGGAAGTGGCTGAAGACGCGGGCGAAGATACCACCCCGCAATGGAAGCGCCTTTACGCCCAGGAAGATCCCAAGAGCCTGGTAGTGCGCCCACCGGTTGTGACTATCCTGGGACACGTTGACCACGGCAAAACGACACTCCTGGACACAATCCGCGATGCCAAGGTCGCTGAAGGCGAAGCAGGCGGGATCACCCAGCACATCGGCGCGTATCAGGTCGTACACAATGGGCGTAAGATTACCTTTTTGGATACGCCCGGCCACGAAGCATTTACGGCAATGCGGGCACGTGGCGCACAGGGCGCTGACATCGCAGTATTGGTCGTGGCTGCCGACGACGGCGTCATGCAAACAACCAAAGAGGCAATTGCCCATGCCCGTGCGGCACACGTACCGATTGTGGTCGCGGTTACCAAAATTGATAAGCGAAATGCCAACCCCGAACGAGTCAAACAAGAGTTGTCTGACAACGAGCTTGTTGCCGACGACTGGGGTGGAACAACGCTGGTCGTGCCAGTTTCCGCACGGGAGAAGACCGGGATCGAAGACCTGCTCGAAGCGATTTTGCTCACGGCAGACGAGATGCAGATCGTGGGCAACCCGAATGCGGCAGCTTCAGGCACAGTTCTAGAAGCACGCATGGACAAGTCTCGCGGTGGTCTGGCAACTCTCCTCGTCCAAAACGGCACGCTCCGCGCGGGAGATATTGTCGTGGCCGGGGCGTCGTCAGGTCGCATCCGTGCCATGTTCGATGAAAAAGGCAAACCTCTAAAAGAAGCGTCTCCTTCAACGCCAGCCCTGGTCATGGGTCTGAGCGATCTGCCGATGGCAGGCGACATCTTCACGACCTTCAAGAGTGATCGTGATGCGCGTGCCCTGGTCGAAGAGCGCAAAGAAGTCAACTCTCAGCAACATGCTCGCGCCGCGCGCGGCCTGTCCATGGAAGACCTGTTTGCGCAGTTTGAAGCAGGCACAGTTAAGGAACTGCGACTGATCCTCAAAGCGGACGTACAGGGTTCCCTGGAACCGATCACGAATTCACTCAATGAACTCAAAACCGAGGAATTTGGCCTCAAAATCCTGTATGCTGAAACGGGCAATATCTCCGAAAACGATGTGAACCTGGCTATCGCATCCCAGGCGATCATCATCGGCTTCAACGTGGATGTAGACAATGCAGCGCATCGTCTGGCTGAATCGAATGGCGTTGACATCCGCCGCTACGACACCATCTACCAGGTCATTGAGGACGTGGAAAAGGCTCTGAAAGGTCTGCTTGAGCCAGTTTACGAGGACAAAGTCATCGGCCTGGCGGAAGTCAAGAAGATCTTCAAGATCCCCAAGATCGGCAAGATCGCCGGATGCATCGTCCGTGATGGCGAGGCACGCCGTAACGCCCGCGCGCGTGTCCGGCGCGGCACCCGTTACCTTGTCGAGAACGTCGCCGTGACATCGTTGAAGCGCGAAACAGAAGACGTCCGCGAAGTCCGGGCGGGCTTTGAATGCGGTATCGGCCTGGACACCTTTGACGATTTCCAGTCGGGCGATCAGATCGAATTCACCGTGCGTGAGCGTGTCAATTAGTCTACCAACCCATGCTAATGCAGCGGAGCCTGTCCTGACGGCTCCGCATCGTGATCCTGAGAAGTAAGGGGGCCAAGATGACCCTGAAGCAAGATCGTATGGCGGATCGTATCCGCGAGATACTGAGCAGCCTGCTGCTTTTGGACGTAACCGATCCGGCGCTGCAAGGCATCACCGTGACCGAAGTAACGCTGGATGCTGAACTGGAATACGCCGAGGTCTTCGTTAACGCCCTGGGCGATGAATCGCGGCAGGCTGAAGTCATGGCTGGCCTGAAGCGGGCCAATGGCTTTCTGCGCCACGAGGTGGGAAAGCACGTGCGATTGCGGCGTGTCCCGGCGCTGCGCTTCCATTGGGATACCACGTTTACGCGCGCCGAGGCCATCGAGGAGGCACTGGATCGCCTGCACGGCAAGCCTGCGCCTCGCCCCTTGAAATCGCCAGACGAGGAAGAAGATGAACTGGAATAACGTTTCGTCGCTTGTGCGCGACGCGAAAAAGATCACGCTCGTCACGCATCTCGCGCCTGATGGCGATGCAATTGGCTCCCTCCTGGGACTCGGCCTGGCGCTCCGTAGTATGGGCAAAGAAGCCACGCTGGTCGTGGACGGCGGCGTGCCGCTCAACTTGGCCTTTATTTCAGGTTCCGCCACGGTACTGGCATCACTGGACGGCGCGCAGCCCGACCTGGCAATTGCCCTCGATTGTGGGGACGAAAGCCGCATGGGCGAAGCCGGGAAGCAAGTTCGCGCCCAGGCAGTGGGCAAGCCGCTGATCAACCTTGACCATCACTGGAGCAACACCCGTTTCGGGGACGAGAATCTGGTCAACAGCGAATGGGCGGCGACGGCTGAAGGCGTTTATGAGTGGCTCGAAGCACTGGGCTTTCACCTGACGCCAGATGTGGCGCAATGTCTGCTGTGTGGGATCGTCACCGATACGTTGTGCTTCCGCACAGACAATACAACGGCCCAGACGCTGGACAAAGCGCAACACCTCATGGCAAGCGGCGCCAATCTGAGTTACATCGTCCAGCACACGCTGAGCCGCATTTCTACCAGTACGATCCGGCTGTGGGGACAGGTTATGCCCACCATCCGCATCGAAGATCGTGTTATCTGGGTACATGTGACTATTGCAGCACGTAAGGCAGTGGGCATGAACGATGGCGGCGACATGAAGGATGGTGGCCTGTCCAGCGTTCTCTTGCAGGCCGACGAAGCCTACATTTCGTGCGTCTTTACCGAAAAAGAGGACAACAAGGTCGAAATGAGCTTTCGGGCAGTCCCTGGTTTTGACGTGTCCAAGGTCGCCGTTGCGCTCGGCGGGGGCGGGCATCGTCCGGCTGCGGGGGCAACTGTGGACGGTTCCCTGAGCGAGGTTGAAGCGCGCGTAATTCCACTTCTAAAGGATGCGGCCAGGGACGGAACGCCGCTGTTTGGTTGAATGAGTCGGAAGGCTGATCCAAATATCCAGGAGCCTTTTGGATTCCTGGTCGTAGATAAGCCGGGAGGCATGACCAGCCACGATGTCGTGGCGCGAGTCCGCTATGGCACGCATGTCAGGCGGATCGGCCATGCCGGGACGCTCGATCCAATGGCTACGGGCATCCTGGTATTATGCCTGGGCATGGCAACCCGACTGAGCGAGTATGTGATGGCCTCGACCAAGCGCTACACAGCGACGATCCGTTTGGGAGTCGAAACGGAGACCTACGACGCTACCGGACACGTCACGTCTACGGCGGACGCCTCACACCTGACCCGGGAGCGTGTCGAAGCCGCCCTGGCGCACTTTCAGGGCCGGGTGAAACAAATCCCTCCAATGTTCAGCGCATTGAAGCATGAGGGCAAGCGGTTGTATGACCTGGCGCGTGCCGGTAAGGAGATTGAACGCGAGGCGCGGACGGTTGCCCTGGAAACGCGCCTGATCAGTTTTACTCAAAATGATGGTGAAGTCGTGATTGACGTCACGTGTTCTGCCGGGACTTATGTTCGGAGCATTGCGCACGATGTGGGTGCCTTGCTTGGCGTTGGTGGGCATCTCACGCGGCTGCGGCGCGAGGCCAGCGGCAGTCTGCACGATCCCCTTGCCTGGGATGCCCTGGAAGCGGCGATAAACGATGGAAGCTGGCAGCGTTACCTGATTGATGAGCGGGTAGCCCTCTCAGGTTTGCCTG
>DATGFK010000452.1:0-3025 GCA_035309185.1 Aggregatilineales bacterium | reverse complement strand
TGCGTGACCTGTTCGAGCGGGCTAAAGCTGAATCGCCTTCAATCGTCTTTGTAGACGAAATTGACGCGGTTGGGCGCCAACGTGGGGCAGGATTTGGCGGCGGCAACGACGAACGCGAACAGACACTCAACCAGATTTTGGTCGAGATGGATGGCTTTGACAACAATACGAACGTCATCGTCATCGCGGCCACCAACCGCCCGGACGTACTTGACCCAGCGCTGCTGCGGCCCGGACGCTTTGACCGCAAAGTCGTGCTGGATCGGCCTGACCGCGCTGGACGGCGCGCTATCCTGGATGTCCACGTGCGGGGCAAGCCTCTGGCCTCTGATGTGGACCTGGACACGCTTGCCAAACTGACGCCGGGCTTCGTCGGCGCCGATATCGAGAACATGGTCAACGAGGCGGCGATCCTGGCGGCTCGGCGTGGCAAGAAGGCGATCTTCATGGTCGAAATGCAAGAAAGCATGGAGCGTGTCGTGGCCGGACCAGAACGCAAATCAAGGATTATCACGCCGTCCGAACGTAAGGTGATCGCCTTTCACGAGGCGGGTCACGCGGTCGTCATGCATCACCTGACCAACGCCGACCCAATTCACAAGATCACCATCATCCCTCGCGGGCAGAGTCTGGGTTTTGCCATGTCCCTGCCGGAAGAGGATGAGTCGCTGCAAACGAAAGCCAAGCTCGAGGATCAGATTGTCGGTCTGCTGGGCGGCCGTGCCTCCGAGGAATTGACCTTTGACAGTGTGACCAATGGCGCATCGAACGACCTCCAGCACGCCACGCAGATCGCGTGGACGATGATCACCCGCTTTGGCATGGGCGATGAACTGGGCCTGCGCACCTTCGGCGATCCGCAGGGCGAAATCTTCCTGGGCCGCGATCTCATCGAGGCCCGTGACTACAGCGATAAGTCCGCCGCGCTGATTGACGAAGAAGTCCGCAAGATGGTGGATCACGCCCACAAGCGGGCAAAGGACATTTTGCAGACGAATCACGACAAGCTGGTTCACGTGGCCGAAGCGCTGCTGGAACACGAGACGATTGACCGCGAACAGTTCGAAGCGCTGATGGACGCGGCAACAACCATCCCATCGCTGACACCTGTATGATGCAACGATGGTGGAGCCGGATTTGGCAGCCCGCCTGTGATCTCCGATGGTGAACTGCTTGGTATTGTGACCACCATAGAACTTTTGCAGAACTACCTCGAGCGGTTGATTGAACAGGAAGCCATTGCGTGGAGGAAAAAGGGAGCATGTCGTGAAACATGCTCCTCAGCCAATTATCTTATTTCCGCGAACACATCCGTCGGATGCAGTATGCCCAGTTCCGAGTAGATGGTCTTCCGATTGGCTCTGGGGGCGTCGAAAGTGGCGTTTGGCAATTCAAACAGCGCTTGTCTGGCCCTGGAATGCGGTGGTCTCGTCCGGCTCTTGACCGCATGGTTGTGTTTCGTTCTGCTGTTCTCAGCCAAACTTTTGTCCAGCTTTGGGAGGCTGCCTAAAACTCGCTCCCATTTCTGAATGCACCCGACGGACGCGCAATTTTGACTTTTCGCCCAGGCCGCGGTATAGTGATTACAGTTATTCTGTCCCCTCTCCCCTTTTTGCATCTGAAGTCTAAAAACGTCTCATCTAACAGGCACAACCTTCAAATTTCTGTCGGATGTTTGCTTAGCAGATTAAGTGTGCGCTGTCTTCATCCCCTCGGCGAATCAATGTCGTTCTTCTTGGCATAATAGCGGTTGAATACACGTTTCGACGTGACCACCGCATTCCTGAAGCCTCCATCTTGGAATAAGGATGTGTGAGAATGAGTAGTATACCTGTCAGCGAAAAAACCACACCGCGCGGCGTCTTTGGAGTTTTTCCCGTTGATCCATATGGCACGGTCGGCGATCTTGTCGGAATGTGGCATCGAACCTTGCCTGAAGCAGAACAGTACCTCAAACTAATCAGGGATCACCAGGGTAAAAATTACATTACGTTGAGCAGTGCTGAGCATGATAAGCAGACCAACCAGCAGCAGGCTGCTGGACTTGCTTTTAAGACGGGACATGACCTTCTGATGGATCAGTTTGATCAATGGTTGAAAGAGAATCACATGGTGCGGGGTGCGGGGGTGGCGGTCAAACTGGGACTTTCCGATAAAGAATTTAAGTCGGTCGTCAAGAGAGGTCTTATCGAGCGCCGATCGATGCCCGATCATGATAATTTAGTAGGCTACCCGGCTGATTTCACACTCACAAAAGAGCAGCATCAGCAGTTTATCAATGAGCGCACCCTTAACGCTCACCAGTTAGCCGAAGAACTGGGGCTTAATCAGAAGGAATTTAGCGAAGTGAGGCGACGCTCCAATATGGCGAAGTCGGATGAATTTCTCGGACGTACAATACCCAACGACTCCGGGACTTCCCCGTTGTACAGTCGAGCGGATGTCGAAAAATTGCGATCCATTGGAGAAGAAGTCAAGGCTCAGGGCGTAAAACCTGCCGGGAAGCCCGCACCCGGCAAGTAATGCGCTGAGCTTCCCACCGTTTAATTGTAATAAACAAGCGAAGAGGTTGAATTTACTCACCCATGCTACATTAACCTTAGCGGACTACAACGTCGTAAAAGGCTGCGGCGCTAAAGTCGTGATTGGCTTTTTGCTCTCCACTTCGACAATGTTGAATCCGCCCGATTTGGCGGGCGTTACGGGTGGAGTGACGGCGCAGCAAGAATCACGACAAAATGGTATAGACGCGCACGCACAATTCCTTGAAGTAGCTGAAGTGGATGTCCTCAATCCCACTGCGCAAGATGTGTTAGCCACCATCGCCAGCGAGCTGGCATATGTGATGCCCTAGAGGCGTTAGTCAATTACCCGTCGGCCATGATGCGGTCAATCGCATCCACAAGCTGCGCCAGGTTGCGCACCTCGAAAACGCCGCTGCTGATAGGGGCGTATTCGTGCATAGCGCTGTCGCCCGTGCCCCACTCGGCGGGCGATTCGGGATTGAACCAAAGCAGGCGCCGTG
>DATGFK010000451.1:0-6992 GCA_035309185.1 Aggregatilineales bacterium | reverse complement strand
ATTTCCGTTTCGGCGCCGAGACGATCAAGGCCGCGTTCTTCCTGGTGAAATTCCTGGAAGATGTGAAATATGACGGCTCGAAGCATTTTGATGCCCACGCCTACCGCACGGAAGATAAGCAGGGTGTCAAGGACTTCGCGGCGGGCTGTATGCGCACCTACCTGATCCTGAAAGAGAAGGCGCAGCACTTCAGTGCCGACAAAGACATCCAGGCCCTGATCGCGGAGGTCAACAGCGGCGCCGAACGCTACGCTTGGTTGAGCGGTGGCTATGACAGGGCGAAAGTCGAACGGTTGCTCAAAGAATCCTTTGACCGCCAGGCGCTCGGCGCGCGTGGCCTCAACTACGAACGGCTCGACCAGCTCACCAACGAACTGCTCCTGGGTATCCGCTAGAAGCGAGGCTTAGAACGCGCCATGCCTCGCTATTTCATCGGAATTGATGTCAGCACCACCGCGTCGAAGGCCATTGCCATTGACGAGCAAGGCCACGTCGCCGCCAGCGCCAGCTACCCCCATGCGCTTTCGACGCCGTTCCCGCTGTGGTCCGAACAGGATCCGCTGGACTGGTGGAAGGCCAGCAGCCAGGCCATCCATGATGTGGTGGCAAAGGTTTTCGCAGAAAATATTGCTGCAATTGGTTTAACAGGGCAAATGCACGGCCTGACCACTTTGGACAGCAACAAGAACCCCATCCGCCCGGCCATCCTGTGGAACGATCAACGCAGCGGCCCACAGTGCGAAGCAATCACGCAGCGGGTTGGCGCGGAGAAACTTCAGCAGATCATCGGGAGCCTGATGCTGCCCGGCTTCACAGCTCCCAAGATCGCATGGCTGCGTGACCACGAGCCGAAGAGCTATGGGCGTATCGCGCACATCCTGCTCCCCAAAGATTACATCCGCTACCGGCTGAGTGGCGCCTTGGTCACCGATGTGGCCGATGGCTCCGGCATCGGACTGATGGACATTGGCCGCCGCGACTGGTCGGATGAAATGCTGGCAGCCTTCGACTTTCCGCGTCAATGGCTGCCCGACCTGTGCGAGTCGCCCGAAATCAGCGCGCGAGTCAGCGAAGCGGGCGCAGCCGCGACGGGACTCAAGGTCGGCACGCCGATTGTCGGCGGCGCTGGCGACCAGCCCGCCCAGGCGATTGGCAGCGGGATCACGCGGGCGGGAGAAACGAGCCTGACCGTCGGCACCTCAGGGGTCGTTTTTACCGCTGCCGACCACTATGCGCCCGAGCCAGAGGGCAGATTGCACACGTTCTGTCACGCCATCCCCGGCGCATGGTTCTACATGGGCGTCATGCTCAGCGCGGCAGGCAGCTTGCGCTGGTTGCACGACGAACTCGCCCCGCAAATACCCTATGAGCAGCTCAGCGAACGTGCAGCCTCCGTGCCGCCGGGATCGCTTGGCCTACTTTTTGCGCCTTACCTGACCGGCGAACGGCACCCGCACCCCGATCCGACGGCGCGGGGCGCGTTTGTGGGTCTGACCCTCCGGCATGGTTTGCCGCACATGGTTCGGGCCGTCATGGAGGGGGTAGCCTTCGGAATGCGAGACAACCTCGAACTTCTCCGCGCCCAGGGGACGCAGCCAACGGCTGCTGCCGTCAGCGGTGGCGCGGCCATCAGCCCCGTATGGCGCCAGCTTCTGGCGGACGTGGTGAATCTACCGCTTTATACGGTCAATACCACAGAAGGCGCAGCCCTGGGCGCGGCGATTCTTGGCGCGGTGGGCGTTGGGGCGTGGCCGAACGTTCCGGCAGCCTGCGCTGATCTCATCCGCAAGGCAGACGAGCTGACCCCGCAGCCAGAGGGCGTCGCGGTTTACGAACGGTTGTATCCGGTATTCCGTGAGGTCTACCCGGCACTCAGTGGAATCTCCGCAGCATTGATGCGTTTTGAGTAGCGCTTCAGCAGCCAAATTTGAAAGTCTAGAATAGGCGGGCCATCGTGTCCGCCCGCTTCAGTTATGGAATTGACTTTCCCCATCCCCAATTTGTGAACATAATGGTGTCAGACGCAAGATACTTCCTTTAAGCAAAAATCCGCTTGAGCAAGGAAAACACGATGAATGACTTGGTCGGCAGACGACTGGGACAGTTTGACATCCTTGAAGGCATTGGCAAGGGCGGCATGGCGACGGTCTACCGGGCACGGCAGGCCTCTATGGATCGCGATGTCGCGGTAAAGGTTATCAGCAAAGATCTAGCCAATAGCCCGGAATTTGCGGCGCGCTTTGAGCACGAGGCGCGCCTGATCGCCAAACTCCAACATGCGCATATCCTGCCCGTCTACGACTTTGGGCGGGAGGGGGAGATTGTATTTCTCGCAATGCGCCTGGTAGACGGCGGTTCGCTTGACCAGCGTATTCGAGAGGGTACGCTCACCCTTGAGCAGACGGTCCGCCTGTTTACACAAATCGCTTCCGCATTGACCTATGCGCACGGCGAAGGGGTCGTCCACAGGGATTTGAAGCCGAACAATATTCTCATGGATAAATCCGGCAGCCCCTATCTGACTGATTTCGGACTGGCAAAGGCGGTTCAGACTCAAACCGCGCTCACGGCTACTGGTATGGTCATGGGAACGCCGTCTTACATGCCTCCCGAACAGTGGCGCGGCGAAAGCGTGGATGGACGCACCGATGTCTACGCCCTGGGAGTCATGCTTTACGAGATGTTGACCGGCGACCTGCCATTTAAGGGCGAAACGCCCTATGTCCTGATGTATAAACATTTCGACGAAATACCGCCATTGGCTCAGAGCAAACGCGATAAATTGCCTGATGGGGTCAATGCGGTGATCCGTAAGGCGATGGCGAAGAATCCGGCGGATCGCTTCGCGTCTGCCGATGAGATGGCTGAAGCATTCAGCGCTGCCGTGGGCGGTTCAGCGCATTCGACCAAACTTTCTGCTGGACGCGGTACCGAAGCAATGCAGGACGGCCAGGGCAAGGGGCAACCCGACTCCATGCCTACCGTGCGAGTGGACAAAACGCCCGATGCCACTGTCCAACGCGCCGCACAACGTCCGAGGCCCCGTTTCCTGTTCCCTGTCCTGGCGCTGGTCGCCTTGCTTATCATCGCCGGTGTCGTGGCCGTGATGCTGACTCGTGCGCATCAGCCCTATCAACAATTGGTCAAGCTAGAGGGCCATCAGCAGCCAGTAGATGCGCTGGCCTGGAGTCCTGACGGGACGCGGATCGCCAGCGCCAGCGAAGACAAAACCATCCGCATTTGGAACGCAACCACGGGCGACAGCCAGTTTATTTTGCGTGGACACACCGATCTGGTGACCTACGTCGCCTGGAGTCGAGATGGCAAGCGGATTGCCAGCGTCAGCGAAGATGATACCATCCGCCTCTGGAACCCGGATCAGGGTGAAGCTGTTGCAACCTGGCAGACTCCCGGCGGACTTGGCGCAGTGCTGGTGGCGTGGAGTCCCGATAGCACCAGGCTTGCCAGTCTCGACAAGGACAGTAACGTCGCCATGTGGGACGTTCAAAGCGGTACCTCAACGACCTTTTTCAAGGGTACGTTCGGCCCGAAATTCTTTGGCGATGCAATGGCCTGGAGTCCAGATGGAAGCCGTCTGGCGGTAGCTATCAACAGCAATGCCGTAACCCTGGTGGATGCGAAGACCGGCGATACCTTGAGCACGTTCCCTGCCCACTCGGATGCTGTACTGGCAATGGCCTGGAACAGCGATAGCTCGCGGCTGGCGACCGGTTCAGCCGACGGCACGGTGCGCACCTGGGATATGACGTCTGGCAGCGCGGTGCCGCTGCTGTCCATTGATGCCCAGATTGCCAGTGTTAGCGCCGTTGCATGGAGTCCCGACAGTAAGCGCCTGTCGAGCAGCAGTGGCTTTATCAACCTGGGCGGTACCGATGACCTGACGGCTCACATCTGGGACGCGGAGACTGGCAAACTCCTTTACACCCTTCAGGGCCATACCAAACCCATCCGCCAGGCCCTTTGGAACGCCGACGGCACCCGCCTGGCAACGGCAGGACTGGACAACGTAATGATCGTGTGGTCTACCGAGAAGTAGGTCAGATGAGTCAGGTGGCTATCAGTTGGAAGCTGAGATGTGCGTGTCCATCTTCCAAATCTCGCGCAGGCGATGGGCGGCCAGTTTGGGTCGCCGGTCTCGCGTGAAAACACCCTTGAAGTTGTAACCGGCTACGCGATGAACCATCTGCCCGGTTTTGAAGTCGCACAGGTTCCATACGTGCTCGCCAATGACGAAGGGCTTGGTACGCAATACCTCGATATAACGAGCGATCAGCTCTGCCTGAAACTCTTCGCTGTACATTTCCGGCGGTTCGGTGTGGCTGCCAGGTAGAGCATCGGCCCCAAACTCGGTCAGAATCAGCGGCTTGTGGTAGCGTTCATATAAAGCGTCTAGCTCGGCGGAAAGGCGCTCGCAGGCTACATCAAGCTGGCCGGGATCGGTGTACCAGCCATAATATCGGTTGAGGCACATAAAATCGAGAAAACTGTAGGCCGTTTCGGTGACGCCTACGGTAGTGACTACCGTAATCGGGCGAGTGGTGTCCAGCGATTTAGCCAGTTCGTACAGGTTACGAAAAAAGGGTTCGGCGGCGGGCCGGTTCGAGTGTGGCTCGTTTGCCAGCGACCAGGCGATCACGCTGGGATGGTTCTTGTCGCGTGCAATCAACTCGTTCGTATATTGGCGACATAGTTCAAGGCGACGGTCGAGTCCAGGCTCAGCGAAAAAAAGGCCGACGGCGGGAGTCTCGTCAATGACCAGGTAGCCAAGCCGATCTGCCATATCCATCATCTGTTCGGAGTAGGGATAGTGCGTCGTGCGGAAGGAATTGGCCCCCATCCACTGCATCAGCCCATAATCTTTGATGATGAGCGCCGGAAGCAGGCCGCGTCCCACAACCGGGAAATCCTCGTGGCGGCCAAATCCTTTCAAATAGACCGGCTTGCCATTCAGCAGCAGCTTGTCGCCTTCAATTTTAATCGTCCGGATGCCAATGGGCAGCACGTAACGATCCATGATCTGCCCACTCTCTTCCAGTTCCACGATCAGGTCATACAGATTGGGCGCGTCGGGCGACCATAAAGCTGCGTCCGGAACATGGAAGGAAATTTCACCCTGTAAACCAAAATCGAGTTCGGCATGGACAGGATCGCCGTGACCGCGCAGCATCAAATTGGCGTGGGCTGGTGTTGTCACAGCGCGCTGCATTTGTACCCGAACGAGTCCCGTATTGCCCTCAATATCGGTAGTAACGGTCAGATCAACGAGCGCGCCAGGCGCTACCGCATAGAGCAATACCGGGCGGTGAATTCCGCAGTAAGGGAAGAAATCAAACGATCCGTCCGGGAAGCTCACATCGCCGAAACGATCTTGCGGATTGACAGGCACATGGCCCGGCGGCACGCGATCTATCGCCAGGGAGCCGTCTACCAGCACGACCAGTACATTGTCTTCCAGGCGCATCGCTGAAGTCACTTCAAACTCGAAAGGCAGATGGCCGCCCTCGTGACTTCCCAGGCGAATGCCATTCAGCCAGACTTCGGCCAGGTAGTTTACCGAGCCGAAGCGCAGAAACTGGTTCCGGCCATCTAGTAGCCAGGGCGCATCGAAACGGGTCTGGTACCAGGCAAAACCCAGGTAATCTCGCATGTTGTCAAATTGATCGTTCCAACTGGCAGGGACAGCAACCGGGCTTCCGCCCATGAACCCTGATTGGAATCCGGCTGATTTTCCGGACTGTTCGCGATCAAAACGGATGTCCCACAGCCCGGATAGATCGTAGCATTGGCGATAACGGTTGGACTGTGGATAGAGCATAAATGGTTATCGCTCTCGTGTGCCTACAACCCCACTGACAGGAACTTTACTTCGAGATATTCGTTGATGCCCTCGGAACCACCCTCTCGTCCGAGTCCGCTGTGCTTGGTTCCTCCAAAGGGAGCCTGCGCAGTGGATGGCAGGGCGTCGTTCGCCCCGATGATGCCATAGTCCAGCCCTTCGGCCACGCGAAAGACCCGACTCACGTCACGGGTGTAGAAGTACGCCGCCAGGCCGTAAAGGGTGTTGTTGGCGCTGTGCAAGACTTCTTCTTCTGTATCGAACGGGATCAGTGGCGCTACAGGGCCAAAGGTTTCCTCGCGTGCCACTAACATCTCGGCGGTAGCCCCAGTCAAAACGGTCGGTGTCCAGAATACGCCTGAGTGGCCTGAGCCATTGCCATCGCCTGTCCAGGCCTGGCCCCCAAACAGTACCTCGGCCCCATGTGAGAGCGCGTCGGAGACATGGTGTTCGACCTTGGCCCGCGCGTTCGCATCAATCAGTGGACCAATAGCCGTGTCGGGCGCGAGTCCGTTGCCAACCTTTAGCCTGGAAACTTGCGCGGTAAAAGCCCCGGCAAACTCATCGTAAATGGGGCGCTGCACGTAAATTCGGTTTGCGCAGACGCATGTCTGCCCGGCATTGCGGAACTTCGAGGCGACGGCGCCCTGCACTGCCGCAGGCAGATCGGCGTCGGAAAAGACGATAAATGGCGCATTCCCGCCCAGTTCCAGCGAGACCCGTTTCAGGGTTGCAGCCGACTTGACCATCAACTGTTGCCCAACCTCGGTAGAACCGGTAAAGGAAATCTTGCGCACCCGCTCGTCGGCAAAAATGGCATCGGCAAAGGGGAGCGGGTTACTGCTTGGCACGATATTGACCACACCTGGTGGGAAACCGGCTTCCTCAAACAACCGTCCCAGTTCCAGGGCAGACAGTGGCGTCTGCTCGGCAGGTTTGCAGATGACGGGGCAACCCGCAGCCAGGGCCGGGCCGAGTTTGCGGGTCAGCATGGCTGCCGGGAAATTCCAGGGCGTGATCATCACTGCGATGCCGACGGGCTGCCGCAGCACCAGGATACGCTTGTTGGCAGCACTGGCAGGTACGATCTGCCCGTAGACACGCTCTGCTTCGCCCGCGAACGACGTCAGGAAAC
>DATGFK010000450.1:0-6330 GCA_035309185.1 Aggregatilineales bacterium | reverse complement strand
ACGAGATAATCAACGTTGTTTGGCGCAGACAAAAGCCCTCCCTGAGCAAGGCCGATTTGTTTGGCCTCTTCCCAGGTAGTTATTCCAGGTGTAATACCGAGATAGCAAGGGCGCTCTACGCACGTTCCCAAACCTGCATTCTGGATGATGTTAGAGTCTGGCTCGACGCGACCTATCGCTATTGCGCCCCCGCTAAGCGCAGATAGGGCCAGCAGGAGGCCCGTCACGAGAATCACAACACGCACCATATCCACTACGACGCCCTCAGCCGGTTGACTGTGTAATACTGCGCCGAGGCGAAACCAGCCCAATTGGCGTAGTCGTGGTAGACCACGCACAAATCGTACATAGGCATGGCATCCAGGGAAGGATCGCTCAGATCGATCTCTTTCACGGCGGATTGCGGCGACATCTGCGAATCGGGAGCTGTGACGGTTACTGCCATATACGGATATACCAGCACGGCAATCGAATCGGCGCTATCAAATAACACCTTGCAGGGCATCCCGTAGCGCTCCGCCATCTCGCCCGCTGAGAGATTGTACGTTAACGCGCCCAGACTGACATTGACATAATAGACCCTACGACTGTTCAGTGACCTGGCAACGGTCACATGCTGGCGATTTCGATCGAAGACAATATCCGCCGCGTTGCCCGCCTGTGCCGCCAGCCCGCCCTGGCCGCGCCCGATCTTCAGGGCATCCGTCCAGCCTGTTAGCCTGGGCGCGATTCCCAGGAAACAGGGGCGATCCTCGCACATGCCGAAGCCAAGCGCAGCGAAGCGATCCGAGCCAGGCTGCTCCTGTGCGTAGACCGTTGTTGTGCCGATCAGTGCAAAGAGGGCCAACACCAACAGGATCGCAAGGATGCTCAGGCGGATCATCTCAGTCAAGTCCCAACCCGATCCGGTGATAGAGCGACCATGAGGCGAAACCCTTCCAGGCGACCTCAGGCGGCGCGGCCTCGCTGTCTCCAACGTAGGGAACATCCATCGCGGCTGAAACGGCGAACATGTCCACGGAGCGCACGGGCGAATGCGGGCTGAGCTGCCCGTCAGTTGCGGCCACTTCGATGCTGACACCCGTGTATTGGAGGATGATCGTATCGTATGTCGAGCCAGCGATGACTGTCATCGGCAGGCCGAGCAATCGCACCATCTGTCCAGCATTAACTAGATTCGTGCCAGGTTTCGGTCTGACCGTCACTTCCATGACCGTCGGACCAAAGCTGATGGCGCTACCGACGAACGAATCGGTGGTCAGGTAGTAATTGCTGCCCTCGCCTTGCCCGAAGATTGCCCTGGCCTCTTGTGTTCCCGATACGCCTGGTGTAATTCCGTCAAAACACAACTTGCCGCCGCACAGTGCGAGGTTGGCTGATGTCAGCGTTTCTATAGCAGGCTGCGTGCTGGCGTATACTTGTGCGCCAATCCCCGCGACAAGAAATATCAAGAAAAGACCAACGGTCAGGAGCACGAAGCGTATCATCAGCGTACCGTCAGCCCGTGCGCCATGTATCTATCCAACGTGGTGAACCCCAACCAGGGCGCGAGCTGACCGGCATTGCGGGTACACATATTCCGCGACTCCCCTGTGTGGTCGCCCAGCGCAATGTAGCGTGTCGGCGAATCGATCCGCAGCCGTCGCTGGTACACTTTCACCTCAATTTCAGCCGTCACGAACGGGTAGATCAGCATCACCGTGTCCAGGTCGTTCGTTTGGGATAAGGCAACGCCGCACGGCGGCCCATACTGCTGAAGGATGTTTGCCAGGGGAACACTGGGCGTACTCAGGCTGTCGGGGACAGAGGATACCACGACGTAGATCACACGTTCGGCGTACCCGATGTGTGATTCCATCTCCTGCACCGGCAACACAAACTCTGTGCCGAAATCCTGTCCGCCTTGTGCAGCCAGGATCATGCGCGCCTCGCTCTGCGTGGTGATTCCTGGAACAATTCCCAGGAAGCACGGTAACTTGCCACAGGATTGCAAGCCCAGGCGAGCCAGTGGCCTTGGCTGTCCGAATAGCCGTCCGAGCAGCGTGCTGCTGAATACCACCACAATCAACATCCCAAGCACTGCCAGGGACATCCACACGACTCGCAACGATTCAGCGCTCCGCATCCTGCAACTCAGCCACGATCTCTTTAGCACGCTCCAGGGTAATTTGGCGTTCGGCAAGCATCTTCTCCACAACCTTGCCGACCATCTCGCCGGATGCGCCCGCCGCCGTCGCCATCTGGCGGGCGTGCAGGCTCATGTGCCCGCGCTGGATTCCTTCCGTCGCCAGCGCACGGATCGCCGCGAAGTTCTGCGCCAGTCCCACGGAAGCAATTACTTCAGAGAGTTCGCGTGCGCTCTGCACACCGAGAATCTTCATGGCGACTTTGGCCGTGGGGTGAACGCGAGTCGCCCCGCCAATCGTACCGACAGCCAGCGGCACTTCGATCTCACCGCGCAGGTTGCCGGACTCGTCTACCGTCCACTTGGTGAGACTGCCATACTGCCCGGATCGGGCTGCATAAGCGTGCGCGCCTGCTTCCAGTGCGCGCCAGTCGTTGCCGGTGGCAATGCACACTGCATCCATGCCGTTCATCGCGCCCTTATTGTGTGTCGCCGCTCGGTACGGATCGGCGGCAGCAAAGGCGGCGGCCTGTGCGATGCCTCTGGCTACCTGCTCACCGGTCATGGTTTCTGTCGCCAGCGCCGCCGCCGGGATCACACAACTGGCCCGCGCCTTGCGCCGGTCGGCCAGGTTGCTCAGGATGCGCAGGACCACGCGCCCGCCCGTCGCCTCCTCGATCATCGGCGCGATCCGTTCACAGGCCGTGTTGATCGTGTTGGCTCCCATCGCGTCGCGCACGTCGTACAGCAGGTGGACGACGAGCATTGGGCCAGTGAGGGTATCCGGCAGCGGCCTTAGCTCGATGCCACGAGGACCGCCGCCGAATTTTACAATCACAGGGTCAGATTCGTTGGCTTCGGCCAGCAGGCGATCTTTGATCGCCCAGACCTGGCCCGCCGCTGCGTACACGTTATCTACGTCAACGATCTGCATCTGCCCGATCATGATCGGATCATCGCTGGAAGCCTGAAAGCCGCCGCCTTCGCGGATCAACTTGGCGGCAAAGCTGCACGCCGCCACGACGCTCGGTTCCTCTACGACCATCGGGATCAGGTAATCCTTGTCGTTGATCAGGAAGTTAAGCGCCAAACCCAGCGGAAGGCTGTAGATGCCGATCACATTCTCGATCATGTGGTCGGCCTGAGTGGTGTTCAGGCCGGTCATGCCCAGCAGGGTGGACTGCTCGGACGAATCCAGACCCGCCCACTGTGAAATCACTGCCAGACGATCCGGCAGTGAGCGTTGATAGAAGCCTGAGATTCGGCTTGAACGGCGTTTTCCGCCCTGCGGCGCATTAGGGGTTGGGGTACGTTTTGAATTGTTCATAAGGCTTATTCTGCCAGAAAGCTGTCCTAAGAAATAGGATAAACGATGATCCTGAGAGCAGCATGATAGCAATTGTCTACTCTCAAAAGCTATCGGCTTTGTCAAGATGGCTTAGGATACGTGCGGAAATATCATTCATGGTCGTCTCATCCAAACGTTTTTCGGGCGGAAGGCCAAGATTTTTGAAAATATTCGCGCCTTTGCGATCTTCTGGCAAATCTTTGGCGCGCGGGATCACGTGAAAGTGTACATGCTGGTATCCTGGTGCTTCGGCGAACTGCGAAACGTATGTTTTCTCGCAGTCCAGCACGTGCTTTAAGGCAATCGAAACAGCTCTGATCAAGCGTCCGACTTCGATGGCCTCGGCCTCTGTCATCTCGTCTATAGCCGCAAGATGCCGACGCGGGATGATAATGAGCCAGCCCAAAATAGAAGTGCTGTCGCAATGCACAACGTCGCAGGCCCTTGCGCGATAGATACAATCCCATAAAGGCACTGTGTCTTCATCCCGTCGGGTTATGCGCTGGCAGGCTTTGCATTCAGTCATGATGTGCTCCTCTTTACAAAAGAAACGGCGATTCAGTATTTTGAAGGCACTTTTGCATTATGAAACCAGTTGGCGGCAAGCCCAGAAGCTTATAAAATCTATTGCGCTAACAAAAAGGAAGTGGAAGGGAGAACCATAATGCCAGCTTTAGGCGAGAACGCCCCTGATTTTGAACTGCTCAATGATGAAGGCAAGGCTACAAAATTATCCGATCTGCGCGGCAAGAAAGTAGTCCTTTATTTCTACCCCGCCGATTTCACCTCTGGCTGCGAGTTCCAGGCGTGCAGCTTCCGCGACATCTATTCGGACATCGAAGCCAAGAATGCCGTCGTGCTTGGCGTCAGCCCGGACGATGTGGAAAGCCACAAGAAGTTCCGCGAGGCGCTTAAATTGCCGTTCCATCTCCTGGTGGATAAAGACAACACCCTCTCCAAAGCATGGGATGCTTACGGCACGCGGACTCTGAGCGACGGAAAGACTTATGAGGGTGTGAAGCGCAGCCACTTTATCATTGATGAGAAGGGCAAGATTGCAGACGTTCAGTCCCCCGTCAAGGCCAACGAAAGCGCCAAACTGGCGCTGGAAAAGCTCTAACACACCGACCTAAAAGGTTAACTGCCTGGGAAGCACCTGGTAGACCTGCGCTCCTTCAGCATCAAAGACCAGTTTCAGATACGGTACGTCTTTGATTGGCTTATAGGTCCAAATATCTGGCAGAGGCAGTCGCCAGCGGAACATATCGCGCATCGAATCGGGCCGCGTGATGATCTGTGGAACCAGGACGTAGGCGACATGATAGCGTGCCAGAAGGTCGGGGTTCGCAGAATCGGCGGGGTTTTGCCAGAAGGCTTCAAGGGCGTGCTGTATGGCATCGGACTGTGCAGTTCCCCGGAAAAATGGCTGTGGGCGGAAGTAGACCGTATTACGCTGGCTCACCACGGGCGCCCAATGGCCTTCTTCTTCGGCAGGATAGTTGAGGATGAGCGCGTCCGATGCCGTGTTTTGAGCCAGCCATTCCATCGCCTGCACGTCGGCCTTTGAAGAAAATGTCCCGTAGAGCTGAATCGGCAGCGCCTTGCTGGCCGAAACAAATGTATCCGGGAAGGCCATGATTAGCAGCGCGCAAAGTGCAATAATATTCATCAGGGGCAGACTGATCGCTTTGATGCGTTGTTCAAAGCGCTCTCGTCCGATGCGGTCAATCAGCCAGGCCAGGCCCGTGCCGCCCAGGTAAATGTACGGGATGATCGGCCCATGCCACGCGATGCTGAACGGGTAGTCGTAGCGAAGCAGCGGCGCAAGCAGTCCAGGGAATAGCGCTTTGAGGATACCCAGGCTCGAAAAGTCAACGATCAGCGCCAGCCAGGGTACCATCAGCAGGTCAACCGGGTTGCGGCGGCGCACTGCGACGACTATTCCAATTGCCGACAGGATCACAATTACGCCGCCGTGGTAGGCCACCATGACCAGTAAATGGTCCAGGCTTATCGCGAATGGCGATTGCATGTCGCCGCTAAGCAGCGGTGCGATGCGCAGCAGCCAGGGCAGCACGCCGACCAGCGCCAGGGCGGGAATCCCAACGGCAAGCCCCAGCCATCGGCGAAAGGTCGGACGTGGCCTTGCCAGCCACATGCTCGCCAGCCAGGGAATATAGCCCAGGGCCAGGATGATGGTCAGGTCGGGCTGAGCCAGGGGTACGCCTGCCAGCGTGATCGCGGCAGCCAGGAAATCCGTACGACGCCCGTCACGGTGGAAGCGAATGGCAAAGATCAGGAACGCCATCGCAAAAACTAGTCCCAGCAGCGCCGAATAATGCGAATCGAGATCGGCAGCCAGCAGCCCCGTCCCGAACAGCGCCGCCTGGGCATCATCTTTGCCGTATGCGCGCTGATCGGGACGGGGCTGCTGGCTGCCGAAATCGTAGGCCAGCCAGACGAACAGAAACGACAGCACGGCCCCCATAGCAAGTTCAATGTTTTGTAGTTCCGCGTGGAGTTGATGACCCAGGTAGGCCACCAGCGCGGGCAGTCCCGGCGAGTATAAATAGGTGATCTCCGGGTGAAAGGGAGCCAGGGTCGTCAGACTGCCACTGTTCTTGAGCGCCAGGGCCAGGTAGCCGAAGCCCTGGGCATCCGTATCCATCGGCACCGGCAGGATGAGCGCCGGGGCGGCAAACAGGATCGCCACCATGAGGAACAGCCCAAGCTCACGTGGCCCCGGCCAGCCGCCATAATCGGTGATCCCAGCGGCCTCGCTGCGGAACATGCCTGCCGACAACGTTCCCGCAAGGAAGATTCCGACCAGCAGCGCAAACCACAGGTAATCAATTAA
>DATGFK010000449.1:0-2039 GCA_035309185.1 Aggregatilineales bacterium | reverse complement strand
CTCTCTTGATGTGAGATGATCTCTGCCTTTGTAAACTTGCGAATTTCCAGCGTCAAAGCCCTGTCTCCCCTGAAATCATTCTCTCAGCGATTCCAGCACATCCAATACTTTGCGATCCGGCACATCGTCGCACAAAACTGGATCGCCCGGTGCGTGCAGCAGCACAAAACGGACTTTGCCGCCAGCACGTTTTTTGTCCGTGCCCATCGCGGCGCGGATGTCGGCAGGCTTGTAATCGCGGTAACGCACGGGCAAATCAAGCGCCCGCAGCATTTGCTCAACCTGACGTGGCAGATTCATATCACAAAGGCCATGCAGCTGCGAGAGCCGTGCTGCCGCCAGCAATCCGAGCGCGACGGCCTCGCCGTGCCGCCACTTGAACCCGCTGACCTGTTCCAGCGCATGGCCGAAGGTGTGTCCCAGGTTCAAGAAGGCGCGCGGGCCGTTTTCGTAAGGGTCTTCCTGGACAATCGCCACTTTGAAGGCAATGGCCCAAGGGATAAAGGCGGTTTCGCCGCGCCGGTACAGTCCCACATCCATCAAACGGGTATCGCGTATCAGTCCAGCCTTGACCGCCTCGGCTACACCACAGCGCCATTCAACATCCGGCAGCGTTGCGAGGACAGAGGTATCCACGACGACCATTTCGGGCTGTTTGAAGGCGCCGATCAGGTTCTTGCCCTGTGGCACATCCACGCCCACCTTACCGCCAATACTTGAATCAACCACCGCAAGCAGACTCGTCGGCGCCTGGACGAAGCGTACACCGCGCAGAAAGGTAGCCGCTGCAAAGCCTGCCATATCACCGATCACACCGCCACCCAGACCGATGATAATTGAATTGCGATCCAATTCGGCTTTGAAGAAAGCATCATATAGGAGGCGAATCGAATCGAGCGTCTTGTAGGATTCGCCATCGGGCAACGTGACCAGCACCGCATTGCGCAGCGAAGCGACCACTGCCTCTCCGTAGAGGGGTGCGATAGTCTCATTGGTCACGACGGCGACCTTCCCGCTCAGACCGCGTTCGGCAAGGTAGACAGGCAGAGCAGCCAACGCATGATCCTCGACGATGATCGGGTATTGTCTATCGGGCGCGTTCACAAGCAGTTGGGAGGGTTTCATAACTGAATTCTTGTCTCTATGTCTCGGAATTCTTGTTCCTGCCTGGATTTTCAGCTTCTAGCGATACGTGACTATCTTGCCATAATTCGTTGATGAAAGCAGCTATTTGTTCCACCGAACGATTCGCCGTATCTACATGCTGCCGGATAGCTCCGTAAGCGCCCTTTCGCCGCGCCAGGAGTTCGGCAATGCGCGCGGCAGGATCTGCCCCGGCCAGCAGCGGGCGATCTGTGAACTGAGCCAGACGCCGGGCAATCTCCTCGGCTGGCGCATCCAGGCAGACCACCAGCCCAGCACGATCCAGATTCGCCAGGTTTTCAGGCCGCAGCACGATCCCGCCGCCTGTGGCGATGACAGTATGCAGATAATTCACCAGTTCGGCGGCGACAGCACTTTCCAGGTCACGGAATTTCGCTTCGCCGTCTTCAGCAAAGATCGCGCTGATGGTGCGGCCCTCGCGCTGTTCGATCAGCGCATCCGTATCCACGAACTGCCAACCCAGGCGCTCGGCAAGGATACGGCCCACACTGGACTTGCCCGTCCCCATAAAGCCACATAGGATTATGTTTTGAGGCAGGTGTTCAGGAGTAGTCATAATTAAACTGCCAGGGCCGGTTGTCCATAGGCAGGTCTTCCAGCCGGTTTCCGCGAAGTGCAGCGAAGCGGGGACGCATCTCCTCCATCGAATCGCCGCCGAGTTTTTCCACCAGCGCCCCGGTGATTACGATAGCCACCATCGCCTCGACCACGACGACCGCACGCGGCACGGCACAGAAATCGCTCCGCTCGTAGTCCGTGCTGCGCGACTGACCGGATGCCAGGTCAACCGATGGTAGCGGCGTGAGGGTCGTGGCAATGGGTTTCATCGCCGCGCGTACAACGATAGGCTCTCCGGTCGTGATGCCGCCTTCCAG
>DATGFK010000448.1:0-2283 GCA_035309185.1 Aggregatilineales bacterium | reverse complement strand
CATTGCTGTGTGGTGTCGAATTTGTTCGATCAGGTGGTTGGCGTCCGACAGGATCACGTCGAGTGCGTCTGGGATGTCGCAGCCAGGGGCAAACTCACCTGACTGATTATTGATTTTAGTATCAAGGCAAATCGGGCTTGTATCCGATTGCCATCAAGTGAGAACTTGCTCCCAGGAGGGCTGGCTCTGTTTCGAGCTTCCTCACCCATTCCATCAAATGCTGGCGCTTAACGTCGTCTTCCCAAAAGCTCTCGAAATGGGTCGTCAGCCAGCCAATACCCTCAATGGCTAACAACTTCACATTCGTAAAAGCTCCTGCCTTGACCTCATTTTCCAGGTCAGCGGGATAATGAAAATAGGCCGTGGTGAAATAGCCGTCCTCTCCAGTCGGATTACGATGCTGCCCATCCAGGAGGTCAGAATCAATGAGGCTGGCAAAATGGAGGTCGGAAGCAAAGTTTAACCTCAGCCCATCCAGCAGTGAGGCGTAACGTGAGATCGCAGCGGCAAAGACTATTCCGCCGGGTTTCAAGACACGATATGCTTCTCTTAACGCCGCCTGACGATCAGTGGCATCCGTGAGATGATACAGTGGGCCGAGCAATAACACCGCATCGGCTGTGTTGTCAGGCTGACTCAGTTTGCGCGCGTCACCTGGCTCAATACTTGCCAGAGGGTGCGGCGAATTCGCCTGAGTGGCTTTTGCTTGCTCCACGTGGAGGGGTGTCGCATCAATGAGGTGGACTTCGTAACCTGCCTGGGCCAACCAGAATGCGTAAATTCCGGCGCCGCCTCCAACGTCGAGCACTCGTGCAGGCGCAGGAGCGATGTAACGCTGGATCAATTCCTGAGTGCGGGCGAACTCAAGCTGACCTTGACTTTGCGTCAGACGATTTTGTTCTCGCCCCTGACTGTAATAGGCGATGACTTCGCTGGGCGCTCTGGCCCCTGTTTCGCTGAGCATTGGGATCATCCTCCCGGTGAATTCCAGACTATCCAATTGTAGAACAGTTGCCGCGAACAGCAAGAGTGAATAAAGAGTTTAAAGGTTCTAAAGTATTTTGTAGAGTTTATAAAGGCTCATTGGGGCAAACACAGTCGCGGCGATATACTTGCAGGCTAGAAATTTCTATCTGGCGTCGGACATTCCATCGCATCTACATAAAGTGAGGCTGCGTGGCAGGAACTATTTTGAATATCGTCGCCGTCATCGTCGGCAGTGGCGTTGGGCTAGTGGCAGGCCATCGCCTCACGCCAAAAATCCAGGAATCCGTCGTGACGGGGCTGGGCTTCGTGGTCTTCGTGATCGCGATCCAAAATGCGATGAAAAGCGGCAATATTATTATCCCACTCTTAGCGCTCGCTTTTGGCGCCATTATTGGCGAGTTGCTTGACCTGGATGGACAGCTTAAACGCTTCGGCGGTTGGCTTCAGGCGCGGGTGGGCGCCAGCGATCAAGAGTCCGAGGATGCCGCAGTCCAGGCCAGGCTTCGTTTTATTACCGGCTTTGTCACCGCGACTCTGGTCTTCGAGATCGGCCCGCTGGCGATTCTTGGCCCCATCCAGAACGGGTTAAACGCTGGGGATATTCAACTACTCGTCGTGAAGTCTACCCTCGATTTCTTTGCCGCAATGGCATTCGCCGCTTCGTTGGGAATGGGTGTCGCGTTTTCGGTGTTGCCGATGGCGGTTGTGCAGGGCGGTTTTTCGGTGGTCGGGATCGGGATGGCGGGCCTGTTCACAGCCAGCGCGACGGGCTTAAGCGCCAGCAACCCCTATATCCTTGAACTGACTGCCACGGGCGGGCTGATCCTGATAGGGCTATCTATGGTTCTGCTGTCCATCAAGCAGCCGCGCGTGGCGAACTATCTGCCCGCGCTGTTCATCGCACCGCTGTTGGTATTGCTGGTACAGGTCAGTCACCTGGCTATTCCCGTGTAGTTGTGATCAAGATAGTTCTCTCAGGCCCGGAAAGGAAGACATCATGGTAAGCAATTCCGACAATGTTTTCTTGATCCAGTATGAACTTGACAAGGGGCCACACGAAGCATCCGAGGTCTACGTGGGCCTGCAAATGGGTACGCAAACCTACGCCCTTGACCCGCAGCGCGTCCCCTCACTTGATTCTCTGCTGGGCTACCGCTCGGTGGATGAGTTCATGCCCATGCTGCTGGCGGCGAAAGGCGAAAGGCTCAACCTGGAACGTCCGGGAGCGCTGGATCAGCCCATTCGGCTGTGGACTCCCGTGGGCAACCAGGAAGTGTGGGCGGCGGGCGTGACCTA
>DATGFK010000447.1:0-10951 GCA_035309185.1 Aggregatilineales bacterium | reverse complement strand
CTGGGCATTGCAGCAGCGGGATAGCAAGTATCGCTACATCCGGCTGCGTGACCTGCGTGAGGATCGTATATTCCTGGCAAGCCTGGGCGCCGACGTCGAACAGGCGCAAAAGGCACTTGATGGCGCGTTAAAGTCTGCCGTCGAGCGAGGCACATTGCTACAGATGGCGCTTCCAGGGCAGGCAGGACAACCGGAAGATCACCTGTATTTTATGAATACCGAGAAAGGCCGAACGGCAGTTGCCGCGTTAGAACATGGCGATTGGCTGCCCGGCTCCAAAGATCAGCCCGTTGCGCTGATCGAGGAACGGCCCAACATCTTTGCCCTCTACGAGCAAAACATCGGCCCACTGACCCCGATCCTGGCCGATATTTTACGCGACGCAGAAAATACGTACCCGGCAAGCTGGGTTGAGGAAGCCATGAAGGTCTCCGTCGAAAACAACAAACGGAGTTGGCGGTACGTCGAAGCCATATTACGCCGGTGGGCTACCGAGGGAAAAACGACACCCCAGCCTGCCGACCCATACGATCAGAATCCATATTTGCAGGATGAATACTTCCGCCGAGATCGGTAGCTGAAAAGTCAGACATTCGTGTCATAATGCGCTATAATTGATATATGAACAAATGTTTCAGTGGGTACTATGAGCAACGGAAGTAACGGCAAGAACCATGCCATAAAGGACAAAGAAGAGGTCTGCCCGATCTGCGGGGGGTTGGGCCTCGTGACGCGCGACGTGCCAGTGGATCATCCTGACTTTGGCAAGGCATTCCCATGCGTTTGCCAGGCCGATAAAGTCAAGGCGCGGCGGACGGAGAATCTGCGCAAGGTAAGCAACCTGGGGGCCTACGCGGAGAAGACGTTTAGCACTTTCCAGATCGATCATAGCCTGCTGGGCGCAGATCAGCGCGATGTGCGGGAGGTTTTCCCCCACAACAGCGATTCGGAAGCCTTCACCGAGGATCAGCGCCGCTACGTAAACATTGCTGCCGAACGAGCCTTCCGCTACGCGGAGAATCCCCAGGGCTGGCTGCTCATGCGTGGGACTTACGGCACAGGCAAGACACACCTGGCGGCGGCAATTGCCAATTACCGGCTCGAAAGGGGCGAGTCCGTGGTGTTCATCACGGCGCCTGATTTGCTGGATCATCTGCGGGCAACCTACGGGCCGTCCTCGGAAGTTGCCTATGACGAACGTTTTGAACAGTTCCGATCCGCGCCACTGCTGATCGTGGATGACCTGGGCGCCGAAAGCCCGACGGCCTGGGCGCTCGAAAAACTGTACCAGTTGTTCAGCCACCGCCATCTGAACCATCTGCCGACGGTGGTTACGACCAACAAGGAGCCGGAAAACTTCGATCCGCGCATCTACAGCCGACTGGTTGACAAAAACCTGACCGAAAGCATCAGCCTGGAAATCCCTGACCGGCGCTTACCGACGACAGCCTGGCAGGAGCTTGATCTCTCGAACCTGGATCGCTACCACGCCATGACCTTCGATACCTTTGACCTGCGGCAGGACGAAGGGCTATCTGAACGCGAAATCAAACGGTTGGAACAGACGGTATTGATTGCCCGTTACTACGCCGAAAACCCACGGGGCTGGCTGGTGCTAACCGGCGAACCCGGCTGCGGCAAGACACACCTGGCGGCAGCCATCGCGCATGAGCGAAAAGGGCAGCACGAGCAGGTGCTGTTTGTGACCGCCTCGGAACTGCTGGATCACCTGCGTGTGACCTTCTACCCTGGATCAAACGTCAGTTATGACAAGCGCATGACTGAACTCAAGAAGAGTCCCCTGCTGGTGCTGGATAACCTCGTCGTGGATAAGAGCCTGTCGCCCTGGGCGCGCGACAAGCTGTTTGACATCCTGACCTATCGTTTCGATTACGATCTGCCGACCATCATCACGACCAGCCAGCCGCTTGCAGAAATGGACACGCGGCTCAAAAGCCGCGCGACGAATGAATCTCGAAGTGAAGTCGTCGCCATCACGGTGCCGAGTTACAAGGGCAAAACGGCTCACCGCCGCGCGGCCAGACCGCGCATGACGCCACGCCTCCCTGAATAGGGGGTTAGATCGTTATCGCAATCAGCCTCCGAACCAGGTCAGCAGGCGCTTCACGACGTTGCGTTTGCGAGCCTGTTCCTGTTGTAACTCGCGTTGCAACTGCTCGGTAAGCTGTTGAAGCTCGGCCAAGCTCATCCGAGCACCATTGACCAGTACCCAATCGCTTCCCAGGTCGCGCAGTTCGCTAGGCGCACGCCGATACAGCGATTGATAGACTTCAAGGTACTGCGCCATCGCTTTTTCAGTATTCACGCCTGCTCTCCCATTGGCCTTGAGCGCGGGGGTCTGAGCCGGTGGAGTATTGCTATGGGTGCCGACGTTGGCAATGTTGGTGAGATTGGTGTCTGTTGGCATGGGTTTGAAATCCTGTCCTTCTCAATTCACAATCAATTATACGCTGAACTCGGACTGATGCGCTTCAAGTACCGGTACGGATTCTGTAACATTTAATTCGGCAAGCGCCCGCGCCGCAGCGGACTGTACCTGGGTGTCGCTGTCGTTTAGGAGCGGCAGAATTGCGGGAACAACGCTCCCGTCGTGCCAACCAGCCAGAACGAGCGCAGCCGAGGCCCGCTGGCGGGCCAGTGGCGCCTGCAACGCCTCTTTCGCATCTAGAAAGGCGTCCTCAGCATTCATTTCGTACAGGGCACGGCCAACCTCAATCCCAAACTCTGCGGCCACATGCAGTGGGCGATCCGTATCTGCGTGCAGCCCAACGTATTTCAGGAGCGCACCGGCAAGCTGACGCTCGCCGCCTAATGCTCCCAACGCGCCTAGCGTGGCAATGCACTGCCAGTCTTCCAGGGCATAACCTCCCATCAGCGCATCGAGTAACGGTCTGACCGCGCGCTGATCTCGGCGGCGGATCAGTGCCTTGTGCGCATTCTCGCGCTCAAAATGGGATGCCTTGGGATCAAGGGCAATGGCGACCTCGCGGCCCGACGGCCCCCAGAAAATGCCCAACGCAACCAGTGCCGAGCGTCGTTCGCGTTCGCGATAGGGCGTGGCAAGCGTCACAAGGCCGAAAAGGCGCCGCTGCCGCCTGGCGCCGCGCTGCCGTGCGCGCAGCAACCGGTTGGCGTATTCGTCAGCAAGACCAGACGACACAATGACAGAGGCAGCCTCAGCGATCTGGGTGCGGTCACCGCACAGTAGCTTGTGCCACAGCGTCGGTTGCGGAAAATTAGGCTGCGCAGTCTGTTTATCAGTTTGCATATTCGAATCTTGCGCGAACGGCTCAAACGAGTCGGATAAGTCTATTGTCGAATTGTAGCACAGAAAAGGGTTGGTTATGGCACTCCTTATGCTACACTACGCGCGTGAATGTAGTTCAATTTGGAAAGCTCGCGCACCTGCTGTTCAGCGCGATAGGAGCTGCGCACCAGTGGGCCGCACTCCGCCCACTTGAAACCGAGGTCCAGGGCGATCCGGTGAAAGTCGTCAAATTCCTGCGGCTCATAGTAGCGCTCGATGGGCAAATGCTGCTTGCTGGGCTGCAAATACTGGCCTACAGTCAGGATGTCCACCTTGAGCGCGGCCAGATCGCGGATGACCTCGACCACTTCGTCGAAGGTCTCACCCAGGCCCACCATGATCCCGCTCTTGGTCAGCACCAGGGGATCCATCTGCTTGGCATTGCCGAGCGTTGCCATCGCCCATTCGTAGTGATCCTGCGGCTGCACCTTGCGAAACAGGCGCGGCACCGTTTCGACATTGTGATTCAAGATTTCCGGCTGGGCGTCCATCACGATCTTGAGTGCTTCCGGCTTGCCCTTAAAATCCGGGATCAGCACTTCGACGCTGCACCCAGGCTGCACTTTGCGAATGCGCCGGATGACCATCGCAAAGATCGGCGCGCCGCCGTCCGGGCGTTCATCCCGGTTTACGCTGGTGATCACGACGTGGCGCAGATTCATCGCGCGTACCGCCTCGGCTACCCGAATCGGCTCCTGCCAGTCCAGCGGGTTGGGGCGCCCCGTCTTGATGTCGCAGAAGCCACAGGAGCGAGTGCAGGTGTCGCCCATCATCAAGAATGTAGCGGTGCCGTGCCCCCAACATTCGCCGATGTTCGGGCAGTGGGCCTCCTCGCAGACGGTGTGGAGGGTCTTGCCGCGCATGAGGCCGCGCACCATCTCGTATGTTTCACCGCTGGGCGCGCGCACTTTGATCCAGGGCGGACGGCGCATGGGGCGTTGTTCCGTTGCTGGGGTCGGGTTTTCCACTCGCGCACGCTGATCGCGGCTGTCGCCAATATCGTTCACATTGATGATCGTATCTGTCACAGCAGACTCCCCTACGCCAGGTAGCTGAAGGGTTCCTACCTGGGCGATCTGTTCTCTCGTATTGCTTAGATTATAAGCAAGCTTTACTTCGATTTGCCCTTCAGTTTGCCCAATTCCTCGAACATGGCGACAGCTGTGTTAATACCCCGATAGAAGCATTCCAGGGCGAACTTTTCGTTGGGCGCATGGATGTTGTCGTCGGGCAGGCCGAAACCCATCATGACCACCGGCATCTGGAACAACTGCTGGAGGGTCGCCACAATCGGCAAGGTGCCTCCTTCGCGGAGAAAGACCGGTTCGGCTCCGAAGCCACGTTTATAGGCTACTTTGACGGCATCCATCGCAGGGTCGTCAATGGGAACGGCGCCGGGATAGGCATAATTCAAGCCCCGTAACTCACTCGTCACCGTCGGCGGCGTCAACTGCTTGATACGCTCACGCACCAACTTTTCCACTTCGTAGGGGTCCTGGTCAGCCACCAGGCGGCAACTGATTTTCGCCAATGCTTTCGCCGGAAGCACCGTTTTGCTACCTTTGCCCGTGAAGCCGCCGATGATCCCGTTAACTTCGAGCGTCGGACGTGCGCCGATACGCTCACGGATGCTGAACCCCGCCTCGCCCCAGGATTTGGGTGCGCCCGTTTCGTTATGCCATTCTTCTTCGGTAAACGGTACCTGCGCAATCGCCTCGCGTTCTTTGGGCGTGAGTGACCGAACTTTGTCGTAAAAACCCGGAACGGCGACGCTGCCGTCAGGATTGTGCAGCGCAGCAACGATCTCGCAGAGTGCCTGGCACGGGTTATGTACCGTGCCTCCGTATGAGCCAGAATGAAGGTCGCCGCGTGGCCCCCACACTTCCAGTTCCATGTAGTTCATGCCACGCACGCTGTAAGATACAGAAGGGCGATCCAGCGCCAGGATATGGGAATCCGAGATCACGCAAACATCGGCAGCCACGAGTTCCTTGTTCTCGGCGATCCAGGCGTCGAGGTGTTCAGAGGCGACCTCTTCCTCGCCCTCGATGAGGAACTTCACATTGACAGGCAATTTGCCGCCGTTGGCCTGCATGACGGACTGCACAGCCTTGATTTGCGTAAAGACCTGGCCCTTGTCGTCGGCTACACCGCGCGCATAAATTTTGCCATCACGCTCGACTGGCTCGAATGGGCTGGTCTTCCATTCTTCTTCAGGATCGGTTGGCTGCACGTCATAATGGCCGTAAATCAGCACTGTCGGCGCGCCCGACGCGCCCATCCATTTGCCATACACGACGGGATTTCCACCGCCGGGCGTGGGATGCAAGGCAACGTCCGTCATACCGATCTGGCGAAGCTGTGCGGCGACCCACTCGGCGCAGCGCATCATGTCAGCCTTGTGTCGTTCATCGGTGCTTACACTTGGGATGCGCAAGAAGTCTTTGAGTTCGTCCAGGAACTGAGAGCGGTGGCCCTCAGCATATTCAATTGCATTCATAGTTGTCTCCAAACTTCGTAGTCGCCAGTTAAAATGGCGCAAAAATGAGGTCAGGCGTTCATCGTTTTCACGGCATCTTTCCAGAGCGCGTCCTCGATACCCGCCTTAAATTCAAAGTAGTAGGCAACCCGGTCTAGTAACCCTTCGTAGCGCTCACGGACGCGCCGGGCAAGCTGATCGTATGGCGCGACAACCGCAAATTCATTGAGCATGTCATCGGAGATCGCATCGGCCATCTCTGCCCAGCGGCCCTGCCGGGACAGCGCGTTGAGGTCTTTGCCGATGCCTTGCCAGCCGTGAATTTCAAGGACTGGCTCATAACTCGACGTGCTGGCATAAAAGGCGATCTGCGCTTTGACGGCGCTCTTCGCATCCTCCACTGCACGTTCTGTTTCGCCGGTGACAACGAAGACCCCACTGGTGAGCTGGATGTCGCTGCGTTTGCGGTTGGCTTTTTGCAACCCATTCTCGATGTTGGGCAGGATTGCCTCGCGCAAATAGCGGATCGTATGGAAGGAATGCACGTGAAAACCCTGGCAGAGTTCACCGGCCAGGCGGCACAGGTATTCATTGACCCCGGCGATATAAATTGGAATGTCTGGCGTTTTGATGGGGCCGGGTGAGAAAAACGGCGTCAGCAGGCTGAACTTATAAAACTCGCCCTCGTACTTGAGCGGCGTGTTGTTCTGGAAAGAATCCCAGATGGCCCGCAGCGAGAGAATATATTCGCGCAGGCGAGGGCCGGGGCTATCCCATACGGTGCTGAAGCGCCGCGTGATATGCGCTTTCACCTGCGTCCCCAGGCCCAGGATAAAGCGCCCGTTCGACAGGTCGGCTAAATCCCAGGCGAGTTGTGCCGTGACCATCGGACTTCGCGGGAAAGCGATGGCAATGGAGGTTCCCAGGGAGATACGCTGTGTACTGGGAGCCGCCAGGGCCAGGGGCAGGAACGGGTTATGCGCCGTTTCCGTCGTCCAAAGGCCATCGAAGCCTATTGCCTCGGCAGCCTGCGCAATCGCTGCCGCCTGAGATAACTGACCCGGGCCGAGTGTCGCGTCGAATTTCACTGTTGCTCCTGTTCCCTGATGTCTTGTCGTTTACACGCGAAGCATTTCAGTAGCCTGAAGCGCCTTAATGTCGGGCGCAGCGGCGCAGAACATAGACACGCGAAGCTGGCGATCCAGTTCGCGGATCAGTTCGCTGACCGCTTCGACTGAGACGTCAGCAGCTTTGAGGAATGGCCCGGCCATGCCGCCTAATGTCGCGCCGAGGGCAATACATTTGGCGATGTCAATGCCGTCCCGCAGACCACCGCTGGCAAAGACCAGTAGCGACGGCGCGCCCTTGCGAACGTACTGAATGCTCTCCGCCGTCGGAATGCCCCAGTCGGCAAAAGCTCGCGCTACTCGCGCATGGAAAGCTGACGGCGCGCGGTGGTATTCCACCTCGCTCCAGGATGTGCCACCCGAACCAGCCACGTCTATCGCCGAAACGCCAACCTCAGCAAGCTGCCTCGCGGCGCGTTCACTGAAGCCCCAGCCAACCTCTTTGGCGATGACCGGAACGCCGATCTTCTTGCACACGACCTCGATCTTGGGTAGCAAGTCTTTGAAGTTGCCATCACCCTCTGGCTGAACCGCCTCCTGAAGGGCATTAAAATGGAGGATCAGGGCGTCGGCCTGCACCATGTCCACGGCCCGGTGGCATTGATCAATGCCATAGCCATAGTTGAACTGAACCGCGCCGAGATTGGCGAAAATCAGCGCGTCGGGTGCAATATCCCGCACTTCGAAGGTGTAAGTTAGTTCGGGGCGCTCAATAGCGGCTCGCTGAGAGCCTAACCCCATCGCAATTCCGGCCTCCTGCGCAGCCTCGGCCAGGTTTCGATTGATCGCCCGCGCCCGTTCAGTACCGCCCGTCATAGACGAGATCAGGATCGGAGTTTTGAGGCGCTTCTTGCCAAAGATTTCGACGCTGGTATCCACCTCGGCAATATCGAGTTCGGGCAACGGCTGATGCAGGAAGCGAAAGTGTTCCAGACCTGTCGTCAGATTGGGAAATTGCACATCCTTTTCGAGATTGATTCGGATGTGATCATCTTTGCGCGGCGCAGTTTGACCGCTGTTCGTAACTTGCGTCATAGACCAGTGTTCCTTTGCTGTGCAGCGTGATCGTACCCGCAGCAATCAACTGCGTCAACTCTGGACGGCGCTTTCTGGACTTTCGGGTCTGAAGTTGCGTAGGTATAATGGACGACTGCGTTTATTTCGACCCTAAACTACTGGAGGGATTGCAATGGCATCAACCTTTGAGCGCGTGCGGGATATCATCGTCGAACTTCTGGGCGTGGACCCGTCTGAAGTCAAGATGGACTCGCGCTTTCGTGAAGACCTCAAAGCCGACTCGCTTGACCTGGTGGAACTCATCATGGCAATCGAGGAAGAATTCGGCGGCGAGATCTCCGACGAAGAAGCCCAGAAAATCACCACTGTCAATGAGGCCGTCACCTACATTGACACCCGGATGCAACCTAACGCGAAGTAGGCCGCGAACGGGCGTAGCATTTCAGGAGCGTCAGCGCCGCTCTACAACAGAAAATAACGGATGTTGTGAACATCATCTCGGCGACCCATGCAGCAATACATGAGTCGCCGCTGTATTTTCAGGGGTAGGCTACCTCAGACATATATACACGCCGGTGAACTGGTACGATAATGTCTTGAGTAGCCATCAATAGTTATAGGGCATCACACATCGCCGTTGATCTCACAATACAGTTGGTCGGTCAAAGGGAGGTTGACGATGCTAAAGAGCGGTTTTCGCGTTGGTCGTGTCTTCGGCATAGATATTGTCGTAGACTGGAGCTGGCTATTCATATTCTTTCTCATTGCGTGGAACCTCGGCACTGTCTTCGGTTCCCTGCATCCTGAATGGCGTACCGGCCTGACCTGGGTCATTGCAATCGTCGCCGCGCTGCTGTTCTTCTTATCAGTCCTCCTGCATGAACTGGCACATGCGCTGGTGGCGAAGTCCAGGGGACTGCCCGTTCGGAATATCACCCTATTCCTGTTCGGCGGGGTATCCAATATTCAGCGCGAACCCTCCACCCCTGGCGACGAATTCATCATCACGATTGTTGGACCTATTACCAGCATATTGATTGGCGTCATTTTGCTGGGAGCCGTCAATGCCAGTGCTCATCTGGTAGATACCCTGACAGGTTCAACCAATATCCTGGCCGGAATGGGGCCTGCGGCAACCATCGCACTCTGGCTGGGATCGGTCAATTTGCTGCTAGGCATTTTTAATCTTATCCCTGGTTTTCCACTGGATGGTGGGCGCGTCCTGCGCTCGATCCTGTGGGCGATTACCGGCAACCTGCGCCGCGCGACGAGTTGGGCCTCCGGTGTGGGTCAGGCCGTGGCCTGGATTTTCATCATCGCCGGGATCATGATGCTGTTCGGCGCGTCGATTCCATTTTTCGGGACAGGATTCATCAATGGACTGTGGCTGGCCTTTATCGGCTGGTTCCTGAACAGCGCGGCGATGCAGAGCTATGAGCAGGTCGTCATCCAGGACGTTCTACACGGCGTCTCTGTCGCGCGCATTATGCGTACCAATCCGCCCATCGTGCCCTCCACCATTACGACCGGGAACCTGGTCTATGACCATATCATGGGATCCGATGACACTGCGTTTCCCGTGGTGGACGACGGACGCCTGGTCGGTATGATTACGATGGCCGACGTGCGGCCCGTGGCGCGTACCGCGTGGGATACTACCCTGGTGCGGGACATCATGACGCCCGTTGACCGGCTGGTGGTCACGACGCCTGAAGAAGCTTCCGCCGACGCACTGAATAAACTGGCGACGAAGGATGTGCAGCAATTGCCTGTCGTTCGCGGGAATCAACTGGTGGGCCTGCTACGCCGCCGCGATCTTGTAAAATGGCTGCACCTGCAATCTGGCGATACCCGCTCAGTGCTCGGTGAGCAGCCGATCTGAAATAGCCTGAATACACCTCGCAGCCTACCTCCAACACGGTGAATGCGCTAGAATGGGCAGGCAGAAACGTTGTTAAAATCGTTCTAGAAAAGAACCTGCATCATGAGCCATCAACATTGGACTCAAGGCTACGTTAAACAAGGGGCTGGCCCGCTCCCCGGAACATGGCGAGCGGCGTATTCCGTTGCGACACTGGCTAATAGTGGGTTGCTCAAGCAAGATGCTGTCCGGGCTATGCTGCTGGACAGCGGCTTGCGCGATTTTAGCTGGGACGTGGCCTGGGCGGATGATTCGCTCCGAACCGCTGACGGAGATAATTCTCTACGATCCAAAATCCTGGAAGCCGAAGGCTACGTCGTATTTGTGCATGGCTGGACAGGCACACGGGCAATCTGGGAAGATTTGCCCGCCAGGTTGGTTCAGGCCAACCCACGCCTGGTCGCACTGGTCGTGGATCACAATGGCTTTGGCAACACGCCATTCGTAGACCCGATGCCAGCCATCGCCGAATGTAATCCCGTCGGCGCCATGCGCGCTGTAGAAAGCTGGTTCGATCTGCTCCAGCTCAGGCGGCAGCCTGGCAGTACGCAGACCAAAACGGTCAATTTTGTCGGGCATTCTATGGGCGGAGCCGCGCTGTTTTTTCTGCGAGAAGCCCACTGGCGGCAGGGAGAGCAAACGCGGCTGGCGATCTCGCCTGCGCTTTTGTTGCACGACGAGATCCATCGGGCATTCTATACGACGCTCGGCCTGGGTATTGGCCTGGTCGGGCGGCTGCGTGTACTGGAAGTGATTGACAACCTTGTTTCGCCGTCAGTCATCGAAGTCCTGGCTGATGGCGCAACGCAGCAAGTCAGGGACATCCATACACAAGTTTACGATTCGACGCCCAAGAGTGTCACGGCCAGGACATTTGCCGCGATGGGGCTTATTGACGAGCACCCCGGAGCGCATCACTGGGACCTCATGCGGGTCGTGCTGGGACATCGGGATCGGCTGGTGGGGCTGGTGCCTGCGCTTGACCTCATGCAGGAATTGCAGTTCGACGTAGACCAGGTGCGTGTGGTCATGGGTACCCATTATCTGTTTTCGGTGGGAGAGGCGATGGCGAGTCTACA
>DATGFK010000446.1:0-2720 GCA_035309185.1 Aggregatilineales bacterium | reverse complement strand
AGGGTCTGCCCGGCAGCCAGCGTGTAATCCTGCACTTCGCCGCTGATCTCGCCCCAGAACAGGCCCGGCCCGGTGATCTTTTGCAGGACAAAGCCTTCCCCGCCGAACATACCCGCGCCAAGTTTCTTGGTAAAGGTGGCTTCCAGGCCGACTCCTTCTGTCGCCACCAGGAACGTGTCCCGGTGCGCGATCAGGCTCTGGCCCGCCGCCAGCTCGAACGGGAGAATCTTGCCGGGGGCATCAGTCACGAAGGTGACCATGCCCTGCGGCGCGGCGCACTTATAGGTGGTCAGCAGCAGGCTGGAACCCGCCATCATGCGGCCCAACGCCCCCATCATACCGCCTTTGCCGCCGGTGGACATCTCGATCCCGTCGCTCATCCACGCCATGCCGCCCGACTGCGTGTAGACCGATTCGCCCTGGGCCAACTGCACTTCCAGGCTCTGCATAATGGTGTGTTTGACTTCGTATTTCATTGTTTTCGGCTCCTGTTTTCGACTGGTGATAAACGATGTTTGAGAGGGTCAACGGCGAAGATTCGACAATATAGCCGTCTGGATACAGAATTCTACACGATATTTTGAATTGCGCTTGGGCGCGTAGCCTGCCACGACTCTGTGAAGTTGCAACGTCAGGCAATCGCCAACGAGCGCTTTAAGAAAATCCTCATATACTTATAGTCAGGATTCTCTCACCTACCTTTCCAGGAGGAACTGTATGCGACGGTTCGCGCTCATCTTAGCCATTGCGTTCCTGGTCGGACTGCCGACGGCATCCAGCATGGCACAGACTGCTACCCCGGCTCCTGTCACGACCTACACCGTGCAGGCCGGTGATCACCTGTTCCGAATCGCCTTGCGCTTTGGCGTGACGACCTCGGCCCTGGCGGCCTATAACGGGATCGTGAATCCCGATCTGATCTTCACCGGGCAGGTTTTGAAAATTCCGCCGGGAGGGACGACTGTTCCAGCCTCGACCCCGGCGCCGGGAACCACGGCGACGCCAGTGCCGTCCTCCGGTGGGGGACAGGTGGGCACGTACACCGTTCAGCAGGGCGATACGCTCAGCGCATTGGCAGCCCGCTACGGAACGACAGTGGCAGCCATTTCCGCGCTCAACGGCATCGTCAATCCGAACCTGATTTTCGTCGGGCAAGTCTTGAAAATCCCCGGCGCAACCGGGTCAGGCTCGACCTCTGGTGGCGGAAGCGTCCAGCCCTCAACCGTGTCCGGCTTCGATGTAGGCGGGCAGGTTCTGGGCAGCTTCGGCGGCGCTACGCTGTCGGCTATGCAGCAGTCTAAGATGCACTGGGTCAAGTTCCAGATCAGCGCAGGCGACCAGAATGCGCCCAACTTGATTTCCCAGGCGCACGCCTCAAGCTTCAAGATCCTGCTGTCGGTGATTGGCGACCAGAACGGCGTGACCAATTCCGCCTACCAGGACAGTTATGCCGTCTACGTTGGCGGTGTCGCCCAGGCTGGCGCGGACGCCATCGAAGTCTGGAACGAAGAAAATATTGATCGCGAATGGCCCACCGGCCAGGTCAGCCCGAACACCTACGAACAACTGTTGTCGAAATCCTTTAACGCCATCAAGGGCAAGAACGGAAATACCCTAGTCATCAGCGGTGCGCTGGCCCCCACCGGATTCTTCGGCGGCACGAGCGCCAACGGCTGGGACGACGATGTGTATTACCAGGGCATGGCTGCTGCAGGAGCGGCCAGCGTGGCCGACTGCATCGGCGTGCATTACAACGAAGGCATCGTCAGCCCGCTGCAAACCAGCGGTGACCCGCGCGACAACTACCCGACTCGCTACCTCAAGACGCAGCTCAGCCGCGCGATGGTCTACTTCCCAGGCAAGATGGCCTGCTTTACTGAACTCGGCTATCTCTCGCCGGAAGGTTACGGCGCGCTGCCCGCAGCCTTCTCCTGGGCTGCCAACACGACTGTGGCTGAGCAAGCGCTGTGGCTCTCGCAAGCCGCACAGGTTCTGTCCTCCAGCGGACGCGCGCGCCTGATGGTCGTCTTTAACGTTGACGCCACGCAGTTCACGCCTGACCCACAGGCTGGCTACGCCATGATACGGCCCGGCGGTAGCTGCCCGGCGTGCAGCTCGCTGGCTTCCGTGCTGCCCTAAGAAAAGAACCTCACCCCTCAATCCCCTCTCCATCTTATGGAGAGGGGAAGTGGGGATGGGCGACCACACAGGGTCGCCCCTACACGGGACGATTTTGTAGGGGAGGCCCTCTATGGCCTCCCGCAAAGAAACCTTCATGAACCTTCAAGCGATTGTGATGTGCGGCGGGCTGGGGTCGCGCCTGCGGCCCTGGTCATGGATCATCCCCAAGCCGCTGTTCCCCATCGGGGATCGGGCGATCCTCGAATTGCTCCTGGAACACCTCAAGCTGCACGGCATCACGGAAATTTATCTCTCGCTGGGCTACAAAGCCGAATTGATCAAAGCCGTGTTGGGCGATGGCGCGCAGCTTGGCGTTAGTTTGAACTACGTGCTGGAAGAGGAACCGCTCGGCACGGCAGGCGCGATCAATCTGCTGCGGGATCGTCTGCGCGGGCCGTTCCTGATGATGAACGGCGACCTGGTCACCCACCTGGACTTCGGCAAATTCTACGATTTTCACGTCGCGCGCGGCGCGGAGATCACCGTAGGGACGAAGGCGTATGAGGTACAAATCCCCTACGGCGTGATCGAAAGTTCAG
>DATGFK010000445.1:0-2643 GCA_035309185.1 Aggregatilineales bacterium | reverse complement strand
CAGCAGACCAACCGTGACAATGATCATGATGAACGGAATCACGCCCAGCAGGGCCAGCAGTCCCACGTTCCGCCAATCCTGCGAATTCATAAACTGTCCGGGCGGGGGCGAGGCCAGATCTGCCGGGCGAGGGTCGGGCGTATCCAGGCATTGGAGGGCGATGTCAAGACCCTCGACCCGGATACGGGCATCGTAATACATCATGGTGAACGTGATCGGCAGAATCGGGGCAATGAAAATCCCAATGCCTGCCTGAAGCAGCGTTTGGACAACCTGCACTGACGTTCGGGAGGCTGCGGTTAACGTGTTGCCGATAACCAGGAGTTCCACCGTGAATAGCCCACCTTGAACCAGACCGGTGATCAAGAGTACGGCCAACGAAATCCATAACAAGGGCCAGAAGCGTGTTTTTGCCAGGAACCAGGCGCGGCTCAAGCCTTGCATGACCCCCGTACGTTCAAGGACAAAAACCGGCATAAGAAAGGGATACAGAGAGATCAATACGAATATCAGAACGCCAACGCCAGCGCCGCATAGTGCCGCTGTGTAAGCCATGATCAAGACCAATGCCGCGCACAAGGCGTAGAAAACGATCAGGCCAATGCCCAGCCGCCACCAGCGCCCGGCTACAGCCCGGTAAGCCTGCCCGATGCTCACCGTCCTGCCCAGGAAGCGCTCCGACGCCAGGTAAGTCAGTGGCGCCGCGATCAAGAATGCCTGTGCAAGCAGAATGACCAGCGTCGCGATCAAAACCCCGCCGATGCCGTTAAACAAGGAATTGACTGCGGCGATCTGCGCAGAAGCTGCGGATGGGCCTGAGCGGGGTACGTAGCGAGTGGAGGTTTGTAGGTTTAAGAACGACGGCAATACGTAGAGGGTGTAGACCAGGTTGAAGATCGTCACGAATACCGTGGACAAACCAACCAGCAGGATCACCACTCGGAAATTCTCGCGGTAAATACGGAAGGCTCGATCCAGGATTTCGAGAGGCATCGCAGCGCGCAAAGCGCCTGACTTGGGCTGTTCCATGCCGCTTGCTCCACGTTCAACACCGAGGGCTTGCCGAGATAGATTGAGTATCGGAGGAAAATGGGCCGCTGTCAAACGAAGTCCCGCCACAAATTACCGAAAGTGCAGGTCCACGCACAATGCAGTGCCGACCTGCACTCAGGCCAATTAGCAGTCGAACACGAACCAGCAGATGTCGTTTCGCAACCGCTGATCATCCAGGACCAGTTCGCGGATCGCGTCCGGGAGCTGTTCACGCTGCCATCGGCACTCAATCCGCCCGGAGTTGTCACCCTCGCCTTCAGGGGCGGCGGCACGCGCCGCTTTGATCGCGTAGGCTGCCGCTCCGAGTTCGTGGGCTGCCACGTGGGCGACCACCGCCGCCTGACCAGCGGCGTATGCCGCCCACCTCGCCGCACCGGACAGATCTCTAGCTGCGCCCATAGCGTGGCCTCCTGCCGCGCGCGCTTGGGTCATTGTGATCTCACCGCGCACCCATGCCCGAGCCTGCGCAATCGCCCGGCGAGGGCGCGAGTCTGAAGGTTGCGCCGACTCGAACAGGTGCAGGACGTGTTCCGCACACGTTGCGGCCCATAGGGCGAGCAGATGATGGTCAGAGTCTGTAAGCGTTCCCCCACGGCGGATGGTGATGAAGCGAGGGTCGCGGTCTTTCGGGAGGATCACGGCTGTACCCCTTTCAATTGATCAAAAACGAAGAGGACTGTAGCTGGACGCCGATATGAGATTTGACAATGCTCATCTCCTCACCAACGTTGACGTCAGTCTATTTTCCTTGTTCTACCGCATCCCTAACTTTTCGGATAGATTCAAAGTGATTTAGCCTTCACCTTTTGCGTACAGTGTTCATGCGAACCGCGTCTGAATCTGACATTCAAGCAGAGTTACTGCGGCAATCGCTTGGGTTTGGGCGCAGGCGTGAATATGCGCGTGACCTGTACCTGGCCCATTGAATCGCCTGTCGCCAGGAATTCGCCGTTCGGGCTGTAGGCAATGGCGGTGACGTTCGCGGTGAAAGCGAAAGGCGCAGTTTTGCCTGCCTTCACATCCCACAAAGCCGCGTGTTGATCCTGGCTAATCGCCGCCAGGCTAGTTCCATCCGGGCTGAATATCGCAAACGTGTCGTACACACCAATCTTGGTCAAACTCCGAACAATCTGCCCAGTGCTGAAGTCCCACAGTTGCGTGCCGTAATTCGAGGTGGCCGCCAGGAGTTTCCCTGACGGGCTGAAGGACAGATTATTGACCGCGTTGCCCTGGTTAAGAACCTGGCGTGGACTGTCGCCAGAGGGCGCCCACAGCCATATTGCCCCATCGTTACTGCCTGATGCGATGGTCTTGCCATCTGGACTGAAGGCTACGCTGGTCACTTGGCCGCTGTGTCCGCCGAGTATACGAGTCGGGCTGCCAGTTCGCACATCCCATAAACGTACAATCTTATCGGCTCCGCCTGAAACGAGCGTCTTGCCGTCAGGGCTGAAGGCGGTAGCCAGCATCGAGCCGCTGTAGGTCGTTCCGCTGGCCGCTGTGCCTGCATTGGGATCGAGCCTTCGCAGGAGTGTGCCAGTGTCCATATCCCAAAGGGAGATGTCGCCCTGGTTGCCCTGGTAAGCAATG
>DATGFK010000444.1:0-4869 GCA_035309185.1 Aggregatilineales bacterium | reverse complement strand
GACGGCGTGGCCGGTACCGCGCTGCTCGGCCTGGATCACGTATTGCGCGCGCTGCCCTACGACGGCCTTCACGTCCTCTGCCCCATGTCCGATCACCAGCACCGGTTGGGCCGGGCTGACTTTTTCCGCTGTCTCTATTGCACGCATGACCATCGGTTTGCCACCGACCTCGTGCAGCACTTTTGCCCTGGAAGATTTCATGCGCGTTCCCTGGCCTGCTGCCAGGATCACGACCGCTGTGCTCAAGAATGGCTCCTTCGCCGTGAAAACACAAAAGCCGAGATTGTGCCGGTGTTCATTCCGGCGGAATCGTCCCGGCTGGATCATAGAGGTATTTTACCACAGCGCTTGGCAAACTAAAAACCCCGACGAGAACGAGCTATTTCATGGAATAGCAAGATGGTAAGGCAAGAATTAGCTGGCGGGCTACCGAACATCATCAATCCACTCTAAAATGGGTGTTTGCCTGTCTAATCTGCGGGCAACCAATGGATAGGTGAGAGGAGGTCACTATGAAAATGCTTTGGGATGCAGCGGGAATTCTGAGTGCATCCAAATTTGTAAAGCGTGGAATAGAGTGCTTGCGTAATAACGATTTGGCGTGTGCTCTGGAAAGCTTCACACAGGCAATCGAGCGTGCTCCGAAATCTTTTGAAGGCTATTTTAATCGTGGGCTAGTTTATATTGTCCAGCGCAATGCCGATAAAGCAATCGAAGATTTTTCTCACGCTATTCGATTGAATAAGGATTCTGCCAATGCCTATTGCCAGCGAGGAATTGCCTATAATCTGCGAAAAGATTACGCTAGCGCCTTGAATGACCTCAATAAGGCGCTGACACTAGATCCGCAATCGGTTGTGGCGTATTTTCATCGCGGTAAAACTTATGTCTGCCTGGATAAGCTAGACCTTGCGATATTCGATTATACGATGGCCCTTATTCTCAAGCCCAATCATATTGAGGCCTTGCTAAACCGTGGTGGTGCATTTATGGAAAAGAACGACCTCGAAAATGCCAAGGCTGATTTCAACGACGCAATAAGTCGAAAACCTAACTACGCGCTTGCTTATATTTGCCGCGCACGCCTTAAAACCAGACAAGATCTTACGGATGACGCGATTGCAGATTATTCAGAAGCCATCCGATTGAATCCAAGCAAGGGCTTAACAGCTTACAGTTATCATGACCGAGCAGTCAATTATGCCAAACGCGGCGAGGTGGAAAAGTCAAAGGAAGATTACCAGGCAGCGATCAGGCTGAAACCGGACTTGCTACAAGCGCATTTTAACCTGGGGTGTACCTACATTGAGTTGAACGACTTCGAAAAGGCAATTGAAGCCTTTGCCGAGGTGGTGCGAATGAATCCGGAACATCTCGCTGCGCACTATAATCGTGGAAGCCTTTACCATCAACGAAATCAGCATTCGGCAGCCATTGACGACTTCACGCAGGTTGTGCGAATCGATCCCAACTATGTTTGCGGATATTATTGGCGCGGATTGGCCTATGCTGCTCAAGAGAACTATGAGTTGGCTATCAGTGATTATGATCAGGCTTTGCGAATTGACCCCAACATGGCTGAAGCGGATGAAATGAAGGAGCATCTGCGCGTGTGGCAACAACTTCTGAAAAAATAGCTTCCTGCCAGATCCATAGGCGACATGCCTGAAATCGTGTCGGCCTGTTAGGCTTTCGGATATCACTAAAAACGGAAGTACCGAAACTCGCATAAAAAACGCCTGACTGAAAGCAGCAGGCGTTTTTTTATCTACTCCCGCTTGTGCTCGACTTCTGGCACTCGCGGAGTTTTCTCGGATTTCGCTGGCCGAGTCGGGCGGGTGCGATCCGCTTCCTGCGTCTTTGCGTGTGGTTTCGTTTCCGGTTCCAGCGTGACCGAGCGGATATGCCCCTTGCGCGTCGGGGAGCCTCCTAGAAAGGCTTCCAGGCGCCGGTAGATACGAATGATGCGCGCCCGCCAGTACGCCAGGACATACTGTGCCTCGCGGCGGCTGCGTCCAAGGCTCGAACCGATGCCGCGCACTGCTTTGACAGGCACAACCTGCCACTGGATCGTGGCAGCGGCCCAGGTCAGGCCACCGCCAAAGCCCACCAGGACGATGTGATCGTTGGGCTTGATCCGTTTATCCTGAACGGCCTCGCACAGCGCAATCGGGATGGAGGCGGCGGAGGTGTTGCCGTAGCGATCCACGTTGCTGTAAAAGAGTTCTTCGGGCACATTGAGACTGCGCGCGGCGGCGTTCAAGATGCGCTGGTTGGCCTGGTGGGGCACGATCAGCGCGATGTCCTTCATCGAAAGGCCCGCTTCCTGCACGGATTCCTTGATGCTCTCGTGCATGATGTGCGTGGCGAAGCGGAAGACTTCGCGCCCGTTCATGTGGATTTTGTGCATCAACTGGCCTTCAGGCAGGATAGCATAGCCTACCGTAGGGATTCCCAGCAGGTCGCTGCCAGAACCATCTGATCCCAATACGCAGCTTAGCAGACCACCGGGCTGATCGCTGCCCTGAAGCAAAACTGCTCCTGCGCCATCCCCAAACAGGATGCAGGTTGTACGGTCACTCCAATCCAGCACGCGGGAATTGACCTCGGCTCCGATGACCAGAATCTTGTCCATGCTCCCGGAGCGGATGCACTGCGTCGCCATGTTCAAGCCATACACAAAGCCGGAACAGGCGGCGCTCAGGTCAAAGGCGCCCGCGCGGTTTGCGCCCAGCATGTTCTGTATGCGACTAGCGCTACTGGGATAAATGTCTTCAGGCGTTGACGTGGCGACGATGATCATATCCAGTTCGGTAGGCAGTACGTCTGCCTTGTCCAGCGCGGCACGGGCAGCTTCAAAGCCCAACGTCACCACCGACTCGCGGTCAGAGGCGATACGCCGCTCAACGATGCCGGTACCCTTACGAATCCATTCGTCGGTGGTGTCTACCACGGCTTCCAGGTCGAAGTTCGTCATCACCCCGTCGGGCACCTTCATACCCCAACCGACGATGTGCGCGTAGCGCGAAGGGCCATGTCCGCCTTTGCCTCGCCCGTTGCGAAGCGGGGAACGGCTCAGGCCGCTGTATTTGCCGTTAGAGAACGGGGCCTTGGTCGAATGGCCGTTTGCGCTCGCCCTGCTACTGCCATTACCGCTGAGACTACTGCCGTCCGAACCATTGCGACCGTTCTTATTTACCATTGCTATGATATTTCCCAAAAACCAACACTGCGTTGTGGCCGCCAAAGCCAAAGGAATTGCTCATCACATTGTTGATCTTGTGGGGGATGCCTTTGTTGGGGACGTAGTTCAGATCACAGGCGGGATCGGGTGTAAACAGATTGATGGTTGGCGGGACGAATTGATCCCGGATCGCCATGACGCTGAATACCGCCTCGACGCTGCCTGCGCCTCCCAGCAAGTGGCCCGTGACAGACTTGGTGGAGCTGATCGGCACATCGTAGGCGCGCTCACCCAGCAGGCTCTTGAGTGCTCTGGTCTCGCTGGCGTCATTGAGGGACGTACTGGTACCATGCGCGTTGATGTAGTCAATCTCTTCAAGCTCAAGGCCCGCATTGCGGACAGCTTTGCGCATCGCCGTCATAGCGCCTTCGCCGTTTTCCAGCGGCGCGGTCACGTGGAAGGCGTCATCGGTATTGCCGTAGCCCAGGACTTCCGCATAAATTTTCGCGCCGCGTGCCTTGGCGTGTTCCAGTTCTTCGAGCACCAGCACCGCCGCTCCTTCGGCCACCACGAAGCCATCGCGATCCTTGTCGAAGGGGCGAGAAGCTGTGGCCGGGTCGTCATTGCGACGCGAAACAGCGCCCATATTGTCGAAGCTGGCGATTGCCAGCGGGACGACACCCGCCTCGGTGCTGCCACCGAGCATGACGGTTGCGGCACCGCGCCGGATAATCTCGACGGCCTCGCCAATCGAGTTGTTGCCGGTGGCACACGCTGTGGAAATGCCCATGTTCGGCCCGCGCATTCCATATTCCATCGCCACGCGGCCCGACGGGCTGTCGGGCAGCATCATGGGTATCAGCAGCGGACTGGTTCCGCGAGGGCCTTTTTCCACCGCAACAATGGCCTGGTCCAGGGTCGTCTCGATCCCGCCGATGCCGGAGCCGACGATAACGCCGACCTCATAGCAATCTTCGTTCTCCATCTTCAAGCCAGAATCGCGGATCGCCTCCTGGGCGGCTGCCATAGCAAGCTGCGTGACGCGATCCATGCGCCGGACTTCGCGGTGGCCGAACATCGCCTTGGCATCAAAGTTTTTGACTTCGCCGCCAAAGTGAATGGTCAAATTGCTGGAATCGATCCGCTGAAGTGGCGCAATCCCGGATTTTCCCTGGGCTGCATTCTGCCACGATTCCTCTACTGAATTACCGACGGGGCACAGGCAGCCCATCCCGGTAATTACAACGCGCCGTCTCTCCATGTAGTAATGCTCCTTCACGCGAGGGATAGTGGTCGCACAATTTCGCCTTGATGCGACACGCCGTACAAAACTTACTTGTGGTCAGGCAAATTCTGCATAGTTTACCTGATCAGTGTTCAATATGTGAAGTACAACCCTGAAACGCCCTGAAGGTTGCTGGCTAAGTGATTCCGGGCGTCGGGGTGATTTTCGGTGTGCTATAATCTCGGCTCGAAAGGCGACTCCAGCATGATCCTCGTTACGGGCGCAACCGGATTTATCGGGCGACACCTGGTCGAAAGGCTTGTCAAAGACAACTACCCGGTGCGCGTCCTGCTGCCTGAGCACGGCGGTCGGGGGCATCGCCCCGCCTGGTCGGGCAAAATCCCGACGGTGCGCGGCTCCCTGTACGATGAAGAAAGCCTCCACCAGGCCATGATTGGCG
>DATGFK010000443.1:0-5495 GCA_035309185.1 Aggregatilineales bacterium | reverse complement strand
AGAATATTCTCAGGTGCAACTTCACGCCTAGTAATTTTCTAAACGCCTACTTCGAAAGCCTCCCAAACAATAGTGTGAGGGCTGATACTGCAACGAATACAAGCGCAATTCAGTTATCAGTGCGAAAGACTTCAACAGGCGTAATTCAGCTAAGTGGTGGTGGAATAAGTACAAAACGACCCCACGAAACGCTCCCGTATGAGGTTGCAAAAATCAATACAGGCCGCATTTATTTTCTTAACGCAGAACGGCTCAACATAGCAAAATCTGGCCTTGCTGCCAACCTTCAGCTTGCCGGAAATGCGGCAAATCTAGCACAAGTGTTAAACCAGCTTCGCAGCCAAATCCCTGAACAAGCGGATGAATTGGATAAACTTATACACACCATTTTTCCCTCAGTTAGCCGCATAACCGCACCCCTTGAAGGCGACGGACAAGCACATATTAAGGTCTGGTCTACCGCCCATCCAGGGCGAGAAGACCTAGCTATTGAACTAAGCGACAGTGGTACAGGCATCGGCCAAGTTTTAGCAATCCTCTTCGTAGTTTTAACTGCCAACTTCCCAAGAATATTTGTCATTGATGAGCCGCAGAGTTTTCTCCATCCAGGAGCAATCCGAAAACTATTTGAAATTCTCCGGCAAGAATTTCCACAGCATCAGTACATCATTACAACACATTCCCCTACTGCTCTCACGGCTGCTGAACCCAAAGCACTGCTTCTAATCCGTAAAGCCGGAGCCGAAAGCACTGTCACCCAACTTGACGACACCAACTTAGAACAAACCCATTTATGTCTATCAGAGTTAGGAGTACGTCTCTCGGACGTATTCGGCGGCGATAATGTATTGTGGGTAGAGGGCGACACCGAGAAGAAATGCTTTCCAAAAATCCTCTCAAAAATCACAAAGCGCCCTGTATTGGGAACACTTATTCTAGGGGTTATACAAGTAGGCGATTTTGAGGTTAAGCATGTTCAAAAGAGTATCGAGATATACAGTCGCCTTAGTGATGCACATGGCCTTATACCACAAATCTTAGGGTTTATTTTCGATGCAGAACTCCGCAGCGCTAAACAAATGGATGATTTAATACGAAGTAGTAAAGGAACTGTACATTTCTTGCCCAGACGGATGTATGAAAATTACCTACTCAATCCAGAAGCAATTGCTTCGGTGATGTCAGATATTGAAGACTTCAGCCAAACAGAAATTAATCCTCACGAAGTCACAAACTGGCTTAATCAAGACCGTTGGGACGATGAGAGATTATTTGAGAGGAACATTCCAACAGAAAAACGTACACCGGAAACATGGCTGGAAAAAGTACATGGAGCGCGACTATTGGAAGGGCTTTTTCAGCACTTCTCGGAGGGAAAATTCCTCTACAATAAGGTAGAACACGCTCCAAAACTTACTGACCGGATTATCGAACAGGCCCCAAATGAATTGAATGAAATTGCCGAACTTATTGTACAAGTGCTAGACGGGAAGAAGACAGAATAAACTATTGCTGTATGTCTTCAGACCCTTTGGGACACACTGATCGGCAAGAGATTCCTGATGGTGAAGCCAGGCATGACATCTCTTGTTGAGTCCCAATTCCTTTGACGACGTACAGAGGTGAGGGAATCCCTCCAGCCACCTTGCCAGCGCCACCTTCACGGCCTCCTCTCCAACCACTATCATGCCATTCAAACTATCTCAATCCCAGGAGAGCCGATCATGAACAAGCAAACCACCAACCTGTATCCGGACACCGTCGCTTTGCGCCCCGATTACGCCAAACTCGGGCAGGCCAATCGTAACGCGCAGACCCACGATATCTACCGAGAAGGCAGGATCATCTTTGCGAACCTGAAGGGCGGCAATTACTTCACCGTTGCGTGCAGACAGGCTGGCGTAAACGTCCGCACCGCCCAGCGCTGGCTGGCACTGGGCAAGGCCGGGCTAGGAGCCGTCACGAAGGACGGCCATGTCTGCCGGGAGGAACACGTCTGGTTCTACGAACTGTGCATGACGGCCATAGCCGAAGTCGAGGGCCGGGTCATTGAATGCTGGATGCAGCAGATCGAGAAGGGCGACTGGCGAGCCGCCCGCGACTTCCTGGCCTGGCGCTTCCCCAACCGCTGGGGCAATCGTCTGCCGCGTGCCGATGAACTGGGCGGCCAGCTTCTGGACGAAGCGGAGAGCCTGTTGGACGAAGCGGATCCCCTCCGCGAAGACGCGCAAGATCAGCCTATCGAACCAGAGCCTTCGCAACCACAACCCACTGTGCAAACGGAATCTTCAGTTGCAGACAGCGCCGAGATCACATCGCCAGAGCCGCCAGATACACCTGCTGTCCCCGACGAACGGGTCGAGTTTACGCCAACGCCCTCTGCCCCATCTCCTCTAACCCGTCACGTCCAGCCAGAGCTTGATTCTCGCCTCGATAGTGGCGATGAGGCGCTGCGAGACAACTTCACGTCGCTCTCCTTCCAGGCGAATGGAAAGCTTCCGTACCCACACCGGTAAGCATCAACCGGAGGGTCATATCGTCGAAGGCACTACCCACGTGTCGTCCCGCGTGGTGCGGTACCAATCGATTTTGCTATACATCATGAGCCACCGGGCGATGCGGTTGTTTAGTTCGCGATCACCGTTGTGACGCGAGCTGCATGACTATCCTCAAACCTGGCGATGTCTTTATCAAGGTCCATCAGGTATCCCAGTTGATCGACGCCTTGCAGCAGGCAGCGCCGCGCAAAGCCATCAATTGGGAAGGCCGCCGCGCGGCCATCGGGTAAGATCACGGCCTGTTTCTCCAAATCTATCGTCAACTGTGCGGTAGGGTCTTCGTGCAGAAGAGAGAGCAGTTGGCGATGGGTCTCTGCGTCTACCTGAATCGGCAGCAGACCATTCTTGAGCGCATTGCCTTTGAAGATGTCCGCAAAATAGGTGCTGATCACGGCCTTAAAACCGAAGCCCTGAAGCGCCCAGGGCGCGTGCTCCCTGGACGATCCGCAGCCGAAGTTGTATCCGGCCAGAAGAATCTGCGCACCTTTGGCTTCAGGCTTGTTCAAAGGAAACTCAGCCAGGGGCTTGCCGTTGGCGTCGAAACGCCAGTCGGCGAAGAGATTGTCGCCCAGGCCCTGTTTGTTGGTCGTCTTGAGGTAGCGTGCCGGGATGATCTGATCAGTATCTATATTCTCGATAGGCAGCGCGACGAACGTGCTGGAAAAGGCTTTAATAGGTTCCACAGGTTTGTTCCTCCAGGTTTCTGGCTAGGCTTTCTGAGTGGCAGCGAGCATTTGGCGGACATCCGTCACCACGCCATGAATGGCGCTGGCGGCAGCGGTGAGAGGGCTGGCGAGGAATGTCCGTCCGCCCTTGCCCTGACGGCCCTCAAAATTGCGGTTGCTGGTGCTGACGGCATATTGGCCCGGCGCAAGCTGGTCGCCGTTCATAGCGATGCACATGCTGCACCCCGCTTCGCGCCATTCAGCGCCTGCGGCCTTGAACACCTTATCCAGCCCCTCGGCTTCCGCCTGCTGTTTGACCTGCTGCGAACCGGGCACCACCAGCATTCGCACGTTCGGCGCGACTTTATGATCGCGCAGCAAAGTCGCGGCCAGGCGCAGGTCTGAAATGCGCGAGTTGGTACAACTGCCCAGGAATACGACGTCAATCGGATGGCCCAGCAGCGGCGTATTCGGCTCCAGCGCCATGTAATGGAGCGCCTTTTCGAGCGTTTCTCGCTGGCTCAAATCCTTGATCGCCGAGGGATCAGGCACCCGTCCCGTGATTGGCATTCCCATGCCTGGATTCGTCCCATAGGTGATCATAGGTTCCAGCGCGTCAGCGTCAATGGTGATCGAATTATCGTAGACCGCGCCTTCGTCGGTGGGAAGCTGGCGCCAGGCGGCTACGCTCTTGTCCCAGTCCGCACCTTTCGGCGCATACTGGCGTCCACTGACGTATTCAAACGTTGTATCATCGGGCGCGATCAATCCGGCACGCGCGCCGCCTTCGATGCTCATATTGCAAATGGTCATGCGTTCTTCCATCGTCAGGGCGCGGATAGCCGAACCGGTGTACTCGAACACATAGCCGGTTCCGCCGCTCACGCCGATCCGGGCGATCAGGGCCAGGATGATGTCTTTGGCCGAGATGCCGGGCCGAAGCTTTCCTTCAACGCGCACCTCGAAAGTCCTGGGTTTGTTCTGAAGCAAGCACTGCGTTGCCAGGACGTGCGCAACCTCACTCGTCCCGATACCGAATGCCAGCGCGCCAAAAGCGCCGTGGGTGCTGGTGTGGCTGTCGCCGCATACGATGGTCATCCCCGGCTGCGTAAGGCCCAGTTCTGGCCCGATGACGTGAACGATGCCCTGGTGTTCGCTCCCCAGTTTTTGCAGGGGAATACCAAACTCGGCGCAATTGGCTTCCAGTTGGGCAAGCTGCGCTGCGGCCAGTGCATCGGCGATGGGGATGTCGCGCGGTGTGGTAGGCGTACTGTGATCCATAGTTGCCATCGTGTGATCGGGACGGCGTACCCGAAGCCCGCGCTCCCGCAGGGCAGAAAAAGCCTGTGGTGAGGTCACTTCGTGGACGAGGTGAAGATCGATGTAAAGCACTGCCGGCCCATCGGGGCCTTCAGGACTGACGACGTGGTTGTCCCAGATTTTTTCAAACAGCGTGCGCGGCGGCATGAGCGGTTCCTTCAATTCTCAACAAATTTGCAGATCGGATGGTAGACCCAGAAATCGTGATCGTACAGGATACAGCACAACAGCTACTTGTTTCAACTGTGTATTTTAACAACATTGCGCACTCAGATGACGGATTCAGGAAATTGTCCCGCTGCCTGGTGGGCCATTCGGATCGGTTCGGGGAGCCGATATTTGGTCGTACAGGCCATCGTTACCTGGATGGCACTTGGAAGGTCCGCTAAATGACCCACGGAGATGTATACCGGTTTAACGTGTGGACGAGTGCGCAGCAACACACCGATTACCTCGCCCCTGTCCTTCAGATCGGAGGTAGCCCCACGCACGTCGCTCAGTTCGGCGGCGACGCCAATCAGGTGCGTCTTGCCGCAGCCAATGGTCGGCTTTTGCAGCCAGAGTCCCATTTGGGAAGCGATACCAATCCGGCGGGGATGAATTCTGCCCATGCCGTCAAATATAAAGACGTCAGGCGTATGTTGCAGGCGCCGGAAGGCCTCTTCAAGCACCGGCCCTTCTCGGAAGGAGAGCAAGCCAGGAATATAGGGAAACGGAGTTGGCATTTGCCAGCGTACAGTTTCCACAGGAAGCAGATCGGGAAAGGATAGCACCACAACCGCCGCCTGCGATACATTATTCTTCACGCTCACGTCCACGCCAGCCACGAGACGGATGTTGGGAATGTCAAGCGGCCTATCATACACAATCTCCTTTGCCATCTCATTTTGTAAGGCAATGGCCTGTTCGGGATTCAAATTCCAGTCGTGGCGGTGAACAATGTTCACCTGGA
>DATGFK010000442.1:0-4883 GCA_035309185.1 Aggregatilineales bacterium | reverse complement strand
AATCACCAGCGCATCGGCGCCCGCTTCCTGTGCTGCCAGAGCTACATGCTGCGCCGCGTAGAGCGGCAGCTTTGCCAGGACAGGCAGATGCGTATACTGACGCGCCGTGCCGATCATCAGGCGGGCATCGCGGTGGCTGGCTTCGTCATTCAGGCCAATCTCGACGGCAACCACCCCCTCAGCCGTCTCAAGCACCTGTGCGCACTGGCCGACCTCTTCAGGCGTCGTCGCGGCAATGTGGACGATGATCGGCGTAGCGCCGTTCTTCCATTTCGTGGCGAAAGTTCGATATACGCCGTGGATGCCTGGATTGGGCAGGCCCGTATGAACCAGCACGCCGCTGTCGAGCGGCACCACGCGCGTCCCTGATGCGGCCCGGCGCGGCCTCCACGTCACCGGGTTGGTGACCAGTGCGCCGAGCTTGCTCAGGTCAATCAGACGGCTATATTCACCCGAAAAGCCGAAAATCCCCGCCGCGCCGATAACCGGGTTCGCCAGTCGCAGCGGCTGTTTGCCGGACGTGATCTCGATCATCGCCCCGCCTCCCTGGTTACGGCTTTCAGCTTGATCAGATCGAAGGCTGGCCCATCCTGGCAGGCCATCGCCTCTTCCTTGCCGTAATCCAGCAGGCAGGCCCGGCACGCGCCGACTCCGCATGGCATGGGCGGCTGGTAAAGCACATAGGCATAATCCGACGGCACGTCGAGACGAATGTCCTGCAAAGCACTCAGCAGCCGTCCATAATGCAGAAGGTCAAAAGGCGGCGGTGCGACGGCGACAATCTGCTCGGCCCAGCGAAGTGTTTCAGCTTGTTCCGGCCACGCCCCTTCTGAGTCGCCCCGGATAATTTCAATCTCTTGTGACAGGCCATCCAGCGGATAGTGCAGCGCAGTGCCGACCAGGGCCAGAGTCACGGCCATTTTTTTGCGCAAGGCATCGTCGGCCAGCATCAGCAGCGAAGTCGGAGCGGAATCATAGGCGATCAATAGCAGGTTGCGGGCCGTGTCACGCAATGGGATAGGCTTCCCGACAGGGCCAATCAGGTTGACCACGTCGCCCGGCGTATAATGCTGCGTCGCTGGACGCTCGACGACGACTGTTCCGCCGTTGCGACTGACCGGAGTCCAGGGTTCGCGCAGATAGGGGTCAGAGGATTCGGTTCGCCGCGCCAGGAATATCTGGCCTGCTTCGACGTTGCGCTGCGACTTCTCGACGGCCAGGTCAAGATGCTGCGTGCTTGCCGAAACCCGCCTGACCCGCTCAATAATCGCCTGTGCCTGCTGCATAGATGGTTCTGCTCAATTCTCCTGCAAGGCACGCTGCAAACGGGCTTCCAGTTCAGAAAGGATCGCCGCCGTAGCGCCCCACACCTTGTGCGATCCGACACGGTAATAGCCCACGGTGAAGGTGAAACCATCCCGCCGTAATTCTTCGCTGCCTTTTAACTGTTCATCCAGAAGGATAGATAAGGGCGCCTCGATAATTTCAGCCACTTCGCCGGGATCGGCTTTAAGGGTGGGACGCTGCGGGAGTGTGCCCACAATGGGATGAATCTCGAAATCGCTGGGCGGGACATAAATGGGCGTCAATGCCCCAATCACCTGTACGGGGGCGGTGACACCCACCTCCTCGCGGGATTCGCGCAGGGCGGTCTGCTCGAAAGTTTCATCGCCCTCCCGGCTGCCGCCCGGTAAGCTGATCTGCCCGCTGTGTACCCCTTCGTATTCAGGACGGCGCATCAACGTAAAATACAATTTATCCAGGATCGGATAGACCAGGATCAAGACCGCGGCGAGGCGCGGGTTGCCCACCCGATCTGCCGCCCGGCGTAAGGGACGTGGCCTGGGAGCCATCCGCAATTGTGCTGGCGCCGGGTCGAAGCCGGACAAAGCCACAGCGCGGCGAAGCACGTCCAGCGTAAGTGCCGGAAGCGTGCTCCTATCATGAACTACCAGCGTGGGAATGGTCGCCGTTTCAGCCATACCAGGCGCGACGCTTGCGCAGCGAAACCCCTGGATCGCTTTCCTCACGCCGATTGGCGCGTACACGCCCGTGCGCATCAATATGCAGCGCCCCGGAACGCTGCAAGCGGGCAAATTCCTCTGGCGAAATATCGGGAGCCTGTTCACCGCCCAGCCGATCTATGCGGGCTTTCATGTCGTCTTGAGGCATTTCTGGCGGTTCCGGAACGGCACTGCCTGCATTACCGGCATTTGCCGCATTCACGCTGGCCCCTTCAATGTTGTTTTCGTTGTCCATACAATAAGATCTCCCCTACGTGAGTGGATTATGACATTTTACCTGATTTGCCCGAATTTCGGCCCTGATTTTGACGGTTGTCGTCCACAAGCAGATCACCCGCCAGTTCGTCTAGCGATTGCGCGGCTGCCTTGTGCGAGTCGCCGCAGACGAGGCATTCCCTGTTACGCGCCACATCGATCCATTGGGCGCTATAGGGCGGAATGACGATGCCCTCGAAAACTTCCAGTTCGACATTCGCCAGGATGACTGTGTTGGCGGGGAATTCGCGGTGGATGGGCAGGCCAAGTAGCAGCTCGTTCAACGCGATGTCTGCCTGCGCCGCCGCGACTCTAACCACATGCAGCCACAGGCCCGGCTCGGCGGCGATGGTGCCGTCGGGGCCAATCATGCCGTAATCCAGCTCGGACTCGCTCGGAATAGCCTCCGCCACGTTCTCCCGCAGGCGTTCGGCCCAACAAGCATAACAGGGACTATCGGGCGTCGGGCGAATGAGGACTACATCGCCGCCCTCGCCGCGCTCGTAAACCCCGGCATAGACCGCCGTAAGGCCGCGCGCCCTGGCTGCCACGTTGATCTCGTACTTGGCACGTTCGCCATCTACGCCAGAAATGATCAGGTCAACCCCATCCAACGCATCCAGGCTATCCGAGAGCCGACCAAAGACCGGCTGCACCTCGGCCTGCGGATTGCGATGACGAATCAGGTCTGCGACGCCTTCGACTTTTGGCATTTGCAAGTAGCGGCTGTCGGCGACATGCCGTACCACATTGCTCGCCTCGATGTGGTCATCGTCAATGAGGACGAATCGCCCAACCCCGCTCATCGCCAGCGTTTGGGCCACGAACCCGCCTCCGGAGCCGAGTCCCACAATTGCCACCGATTTGCCTGCCAGCCGCGATAGCGCATCGTGGCCCAGGTAGCGCTCCACACGATCCCATTCTGCCCTACCTGTTGCATCAGTTGAATCTGTCAACGAACGGCGCTCCCTTCCTTCAGTCGCGCTTCCACGTCGCGTACCAGGTCAAGTATGGTGTGATCGGCGTTCCAGGGCCAGGTCGGTTCCGCCTCTTTGGGCAGCGGCTCCGAGCGTTCCCATAAACTCTGGTAAAGGTCGGCATCTTCGGGCAGGCCCTGGATGGCATTCATCGGCGCGATGCGCAGCGTGGGCCGCGAGTCGGGGTAATCGGCCTGGGTCACGACGATCAACACCTTTGCGCTGGTTGGCCGGGCCAGGAAGATACACACCTCCTGTGGCGGTACGTGGTCTACATCATATTCATCAACGGACACAGAAAACCCTTCACCACTTAAGAGCGCCATCTCGTGCCGAAGGCGATCCAGGTTGACCAGGTGCCAGCCCAGTGTGGGCAGTTTCGGCAACATATCATCGGGAACCACCGTCGGCGAAAGGCGCACAAAGCGCCGTGTCGAGCGGCTTATGTACCAGCAATCCAGGCGAACCACGTTCCGGTCATCAATGGGGACGCGGATGGGTTTGGGGTGTTCATTGTTCGGATCGGGCGGTTCGGTGGCGGCGAAGGCTGCGTCTTCACTGCGATCCCAGACGGTTGCCAGGATCGCCAACAACTGCGGCGTATGGTTCGATTTGTCGGCAATGTGGCCGCGTGCCGTATCGGTATCGCCCCAGGACGGCTCGATCAGCGTTCCCGGATGCTTGTGCCAGTCGCCCAGGTGGACGAGCGGAACGTCTAATTTGTCTTCCAGGGCTTTATCCAGTCCATCAGGCTTTCTCGCAGATTTCCGCCAACGGCGGTAAAGTTCCCAATTGTTGTACCACCAGGCAAAAATGTCGCCTTGCAAGTCGTCGCCCTGCTCAAAATAGGCTCCCCGGCGGATCGCGCTTTCGTCCGGGGCGATGGTCTCGATCACATACAGGTCAGGCTCGGCCCGCTGCAAGCCTTTTACGGCAAACCCGACCAGGGACTCGCCGGTTTCGGTGCTGTAAACCAGCGCATTGCGCACCATCTTGTCCACCACCCGCTGAGCAAGGGTTAAGCGGGGCAAACTGGCACGTGCTACGGCGATGGTATGGAAAAGGTTCATCGGTGGCCGTCCGGATTCTTTTGCACGCGCTCTTCCTGACCGGGCCATTGACCGGTCAGCCGCCAGGTGTAATAAGCGTACAGCCATTGGATCGCCCAGCCAGTAATGGTGACTGCCGTGGATGTAGATGGGTTCCAACCGAAGTTAGAACCATCTTTGGGATTGAAGAGGCAAAGCTGCCCGTCCTCAAACTGGTGCTTTTCGCTGTAAATGTGCGGCTGTTCGACGTAGGCTTCCGGCGCACGTTCAGGGAACTCATGCGGGTACAGGATTTTCAAGACATGCTCGCGCTGACGCTGCGCCAACCCCTTGAGGTTGATCTCGACGTTGCCAAGCCAATAGATTGGCGCGTTCCACTGCGGCACGACCAGCTTGAATGTGTCGCCGAAGGCTGCGCGCATGACGCCTACTTCTTCGCGTAGTCGCGGCGCTACTGATTGTCGTGTTCCCCACCAGGGCGGCATCCTGTCCTCCTGAGTCTTTGAATTGCCTCTAAATTCTTAGGCTGCGGTATCATTCACGAATTGCATAGGTTCCGGAATCATATCCCCGTGTTT
>DATGFK010000441.1:0-2348 GCA_035309185.1 Aggregatilineales bacterium | reverse complement strand
CAAAGGACAACCTATGCCGACGGCAGTCCGTTCCCAACCCCAACTGGCCCCTATAAGCTCGGCACCGTGATCCGCGACTGGACAGACCCATCTCGAAGTGAAGTCATTGCCAGCAATCCCAGCGACAAACGTGAACTCCTGGTGCAGTTCTGGTACCCGGCAGATTCAGCCGTCGCCACAAATGGGAAGCTGGCCCCCTATATGGCCGCCAGTGACACCACACTGACGAATTTCGAATCCGAAATCAGCGATTCGCGCGGCATAAGTCTTTCGCTGCCCCGCGACCAGTTCGCTGCCTTGACGACCCATGCCGTGCTCAACGCGCCTGTGGCTAACAACGCGCAGGTCTATCCCGTGCTGATCTTTTCGCCGGGATTCGCTGCAAGCCCCGATATGTACACCGTCCAGGTTGAAGAGCTTGCCAGTCACGGCTACATCGTCGTAACGATCAACTATCCCTACGGTTCCGGGGTGACCGCCTTTCCCGACGGGCGCGTCCTTCTGATGCCGCCGGGAGTCAGCAATTCCAAGAGTTTGCTGGTCTGGGCGCAGGATCAGGCATTTGTCATTAATCAGCTTCAAGCGATCAACTCTAATGATCCGGACAAGCTGTTCACAGGACGGCTCGACGTGAACCATATCGGCGCGTTCGGCCATTCGGTTGGCGCGGGCGCGGTGATCAAGCTGTGCAGCACAGATAATCGCGTGGCGGCTTGCCTGAGCGAAGACAGCCCCGCCCTGGGCCAATTGGTCACGACTCCACTGACGCAGCCTTTCTTTCTGATCGAAAGTGAGAACAACGCGGGTGCGAACGATCCGATCTACCAGACGGCAAAGGGCAAAACCTACAGCGCGGTGTTCAGGGGTTTTGAGCATGATAATTTTGCCGATTTTTCCCTGTGGCCGGGGATTGGCCCGCTGGCTGCTGATCCCACCGCGCTGGGTAAGATTGACCCGGCCCGCTCGTTCAAAATACTAGACACTTATGCCATCGCCTTCTTCGATAAATTCCTCAAAGGACAGACCACTACACTGCTTGACGGCGCCTCGACGGCTTACCCTGAAGTCCAATTTCAATCGCGCAATTAGACCCGCGCTTCATCATTCATCTCAACTTTAATAGGGCATTCCCTGGTTGGCTTGATCTTTAGCGTGCCGCCAATCAGCCATCGCCATAATAGACCCTCGCAAATCGGCTGCCCGCTGAAGATTTAGTGCCAGGCGTTCAAGATTGGAAGGAAGGGAAGCTATGAAACGAATTCCGATAACTTCTTCAAATCTAGCTGCCATCGGATACGATCCGCACACCAAAACGCTCGAAGTGGAATTCAAAAACGGCATGATCTATCAATATGACCGCGTGCCAGTGGACATTTACGCGGAATTGATGAACGCCGACTCTCACGGCAGCTACTTCGCAAGAAACGTGAAAAACGCAGGCTTCGCATTCAAACGCATTCATTGAATCAACCCTTCGTGAACACGGGTCAGAAATACGTCCCACGCTGCGTCTAGTCCTGAGCAGCAAAGCAAATCGCTTACAGAAAGTTGGAGGCAGTTACAATGCAGCAAGCGCATGAAAACACTCAAACCGGGGAACTGAACGCGACCCTTCATCCCGCGACGACGGTGGGCACAGTGACGCTCAAAGTCGGGAATTTGAAGCGCTCACTGAAATTCTACAATGACCTGATCGGCCTACAGACATTACATCAGGCAGGACGCGAGGCCGCCATTGGCGCGGGAACGCGCGTAATTCTGCGCCTGGAAGAGATCCCCAACGCACAACCGCAGCCCCAGGGTAGTACCGGGCTGTACCACGCGGCGATCCTCTTTCCGGAACGGCATAGCCTTGCCGTCAAAATCGCCCAGATTACCGCGACACACTATCCGCTGGGTTGGGCGGATCACCTTGTGAGCGAGGCATTCTACCTGTCTGATCCAGACGGAAATGGCCTGGAACTCTATCGTGACCGCCCACGCGACGAGTGGGGCTGGGATGGCAAATCGGTGCGCATGGCAAGCGATCCGATTGACTTTGATAGCTTTTTTGCCGAGATCAAAGAGGGCGATCCAGACCTGGAGCGCGTGGCTGCGCCCGCAGGTACGACATTGGGACACGTCCATTTGCGCGTCGCGGATATTCCCAGGACGGAATGGTTCTACCACGGCGTGCTCGGTTTCGACATCGTGGCCCACTGGCCCGGTGCGCTCTTTGTGTCGGCGGGGGGCTATCACCATCACCTGGGGTTGAACACCTGGGAAAGCCGGGGCGGGAGTCCTGCGCCTGACTCTTCGATTGGGCTGCGCGAATACAGCATCGTGCTGCCCGACCATGCCGAATTGGA
>DATGFK010000440.1:0-6941 GCA_035309185.1 Aggregatilineales bacterium | reverse complement strand
CCCAGCGTGACTGCCCACCCCAGGCTGAAATAGTTTGCCATCGTGCGGATGGCATCCTTTGTGCGTAAATGCAGGGCCTGGCGCATCACCCACAGGAACCGCCACATCCCGATGACCAGGAATATGACGGGCATCACGATCAGCGGGCCGGTCAGGGGACGCACAATCTCCCCGCGCGGCGAGAGGTGCAACACAGCGCCGAGGATCAGGAAGAAGGCAAAGAGCAGATTCAAAGGTTCATTGAACCACTGCAATCCGCCGATCAGGTAGTAGTAACGCTGTGCCATCGTCAGGCGGTTGTTCGGGTCTACCCAGCGCGCCCAGGGCAGCAGCGATTCCCAATGCTTCTTCAAAATCTGGATACCGCCAAAGCACCAGCGGAAGCGCTGCTTTTTCAGCCCGTCGAAGGTGAACGGCATCAATCCGGTTCCGTAGGCCTGATTAACAAAGACAGACTGGTAGCCCTGCTTTAACACACGCAGACTGGCTTCAGCGTCTTCAGTGATGCACCATTCGTCCCAACCACCAATCTCCTGGATCACCGAGCGTCGAATCAGCCCCATTGTCCCGGCGAAAATGATGGCATTACGCTCGTTCCGCGAAGGCATGGATACGGCAAAAAAATACTTGTAGCCGTAATGACAGGCTTCGAGGTAGGGGTTGCCCTGGTAATCCCGATAATCCTGGGGCGTCTGGACGAAGGCCACCTCAGCGTTGGCGAAAAATGGCGTCATGTCGCGCAAGAAGTTCGGCTCCACGCGGTAGTCGGCATCTATGATGCCAATGATTTCCGCGTCGGGAGCCGTTTGCGTCAGCCCGAAATTCAAGGCGCCCGATTTATAGCCAGGCCATTGATCCAGATGCAGGAAGCGAAAATTCGGCCCGATGTCTTTGCAGATTTGTTCGAGGGGCCTCCAGGTGCTTTCTTCTGGCGTGTTGTTGTCAATGAGCAGCACCTCAAAATTCGGATAATTTAATTGGGCCAGGGATCGCAGTGTGGCTTCAACCACGTCGGAGGGTTCGTTATAGGCCGGGACGTGCAGCGACACCTTGGGCATATAGCCGGGGATGGGCTGCATGGGTTGAAACTTGCGCCGCCAGCGGATGCGACAGACCGAGTCCAGACTTTCAAAAGCATAGCTCAAGGCCAGCGCCAGCGCAGCGTATTCGATCAGCGTCAGGGCCATCCCCACCACGAAGGCCAGGGGGTGCATGGGCGCAAAGGCCATCAGGGCGAAGGTGTAGATACTGTAGATGCCAACCGAGATCAGGCTTGTGATCCATAGGGAGTGCGCCAGGCCATTCCAATCCCTCAGGTGCCAGATCCACCACCAGCCGAACAGGAACACCAAGACCGTCAGCCACAGTTCATCCTGGGCGGTGCCGAACAGCAGTGATGCGCACAAATCACCGGCAAGCAGTACGGTGAGCAACCAGAGCAGAGAACGAAACTGGCTGCCCGTTTTTGGATTGGTTCCACGCAGCAGCAGCATAATAAAGCTCAGTAAGAGCCAGATCGTAGACAGATACAACGCACGTGTTAACATCGCGCCTCAAGCACCCAGTACACTCAACACACAGCAATTGCCAGGAGCGCAGCAGGACGGCGCGGGGCGAACGGCGGCGCCTCGGCTGGCAATGAGAAACAAGCTATGGAATTCGAGAAGGAGTGTCATAGATGAATCACAAAGAGCAGACTCAACACGACGCCGACCATCCACAGCACAATCGCGTAGACCAGCGCAAACCATGCGCGTCGCCGGATACGCGGAGTGTTGGCGCGGCTCTGGGCCGTCCATGCCGCGCTGGCGGCCATCGGCGCGCAGATCAGCGTGCCCAGTCCCGAAAATAGCAGCCCAAGCACGGCTAGCGTGAGCCAATGGTTGACCGAACGCATGGGGGTAGGGTTGGGCGGGGGAAACGGCTCGACGGCAATGCGATCCTTCGGAACAGCCACGGCTATGCCGTCTTCGGTCAGAACCCGGTACAGCGAGGTGGACTGGTCAATGTAGCGCAGGGATGGGTCTGCATTCAGGTAACGCTTCAAGGCCTCGTACATGGCATCACGGGCGCCCGAATGCTGAGGGGATAGACTCAGCGCCTTACTCAGGCTCGAAAGCCGCTCACGGTAAGACTTTGCAAAGGCCGCCCGGTACAGCCACGCCTCGGCACTGCGTGGCGTGGCGATAGTCGCTTCGCGGCAAAGCTGGTAGGCCCGATAGCGTTCGCCTGCCTGCGCGGCCTCTCGCGCCTCCTTGAGCTTATAGGCTGTCGAGGCTTCATTGCCCCCTTGCGGGGCATTCGTTCCATTATTTTGAGCGGGGAATTGTCGAGTTTCTTGCTGCTGGGGGAAGGTGTCTGTGGCCCGACTCGGATCGTTCCTCAGCGCCTGGGGGTGCCGATCCCTGGGTAAACGCATCACCGGCTCATCCTCCGCGTTCTTCGTGGCAGAAGCTACCTTTGAGCTTGGTATCTACGCTTCTGCTCTGCCCTTCGATCTTTGCAGCATACTGTTATGGAATTGTTACTGACGCACGCAATCCAGGTAATTTAGCTGAGTGGGATCGCAATGTCAAGGTAGTTAGGAGACAATTCTCAGACTCCTCTAATTTGACTTATCAAGTCGTTTGACCCATTCCTTCGCCTGCGGTAAATGGCAATAATTGCATAAGACTCTCTACAAGATAATTAATCCCAGGCGCGTAGCGCGCACCACAGCGTCGGTGCGACTCTGCGCGCCTAACTTTCCCATGATGGCATTGACGTGGAATTTCACGGTGCTCTCGCTAATGCCAAGGCGCTGCGCGAGCGCTTTATTGGAATAGCCTTCGGCCAGGAGCTGCAACACTTCCGATTCGCGTGTGGTCAGTTCTTCGATCAGGGGGGCAGCGCGTTCGCGCGGCGAAAGTAGCGCGGGCGCCACGGCAGGATCGATCACGACCAGACCCCTGGCAACGGCTGATAGCGCTGCTGTCACGCTCTCAATTTTCGTGTTCCGCAGGAATAACCCGCGCGCGCCAGCCATCCAGGCATCGGCGGCGTACACGGAATCGGCAATCAAGGCGAGCACAGGTACGCCCAGGTCGCCTGCCTCGATGATGTGCTCCAGGCCGGTAGCTGCATCCCAGCCACTATCCCATACAATCACGTCCGGGGCATAGAGAGCCACCTGTTCTACCGTCAGGCCTTCGCCAGCCGCCTGCCCGACGACTGTGCAGCCTGGTTGCTCGGCCAGGAGTCCCGCCAGGCCCGCACGCGCCAGCGGATCGCTGGCGATGACGAGGGTTCGTAGCGAGGTCTGCGGTGTCAGGTTGGACATATAAAGCCTGTCAGCGGCCATTTGGGCAGCGATTTTCTGGCTTACTGTTTCGGATTCTGGTTCTGGTTGAGGAGGGCCACGTAATCTCTGGCAAAGTAGCCGCTGTTTGTGCCGATGAGGACGCCTGACAGTTTGTTGACGACCAGTTCCCCAAAATGTCCGATCAGTCGGTCAATCTGTTCGCCCATCACACTCATAAAATCGTCCCAGGCGACACGGCGCGGCAATTGTGGCTCGCGAATGGCCCGCATACTGCCGATATAGTCAAGGATTGGCTGCGCGTCCGGGAAGATGAAGGCGCCGGGCAGATCGTGGCGGGACACGGCGAAGAAATGTCGGGCCAGACGCACCGCACCGTCTTCGAGATAGAACTGATGATCGGCAGGCCGGAGCGGTTCGATTTCGGCGTTGTTTGCGCCCAGCAGCCCGTAAGCGCGTTGAATAAGCTGCTCGAATTCGGGCAGATTGAACTGGCTATTGGTTGCGGCCACCACGCAGCCATCCGGCTTCAAGACGCGGCGAAATTCAGACAACGCCGCATCAAGGTTAGGGACGTGATGCAGCATGTGGTTCGCCAGCACCACGTCAAAGGTTCGATCCGCAAAGGGCAAACTTTCTGCATCCAGATTCAAAACCAACTTTGGCCCAACACGGCTCGCGGCAACACGGGCCATGCCCAGGGAAAGGTCACCCACCACAAACTCGCCGTTCGGAACGCGCGCCTGGATAGCGTCTATATAGGTGCCCGGCCCAGTCCCAACGTCCAGAACGTGCTCGTCCCCATGCCAGGTAATTTTGTCCAACACCCATTCCGTGAAATTGAGCTTGGGATAACTGTATAAGTCATGCGTTCGCAGCCGGACGTTGAGTGCCTCGTCCGTGGCGTAAGCCTGTTCTGTGAGTATTCGGCGATCCGTCGTGGGTGAATTTGGCATGGTTGGGGCTTAATCTCATCTATCGAGTGTCATACTCGAATTTACCCGAAATTCTAATATATTGCGCCAGAATCGGAAAATCGGCAAACTGCCAGGCTCCGCTCGACCTGCGATTCTGACGGATAGATCGGGAAGCAGGCGCGTGTTGTGCCACAGCATGATCACATCGCGGAGAATGCGGTACACTGATCAACATGAGTGCTAAAGCGTTATAAGGAAACCACCATGAAAAAAACCGTTTTGAACCCTAAGCATGTGGCACTTGGCGCCAAACTGATTGATTTTGCCGGGTGGGAAATGCCCGTTCAATACGCTGGAATTATTGAAGAGCACCATGCTGTCCGCAATGCCGTGGGCCTGTTCGACATTGACCACATGGGCCAGATCATCGTCACCGGCAAAGATGCAGCCAGTTTCCTGAACTACGTCATGACCTGCGACGTGCTGAGCCTGCCGCTCAATAAAGCGCGCTATTCCCTGCTTTGCTATGCCGATGGCACTATCATTGACGATACGCTTGTCTATCATTTAGGGAATCGGTACATGGTCGTGGTCAACGCTTCCAATACCGACAAGGCCTTTGCCTGGTTTAAATATCACCTTCACGGCTTTGAAGTTCACGTTGAAAACCAGTCGGACGCGCTGTGTATGCTTTCCCTGCAAGGCCCCCGCTCCGAAGATGTGCTGCGCGGCCTCACGCCGCTCGATCTCAATCAGATCGCCTATTACGCTTGCGCGGAAGGCACCGTTGCGGGTGTGCAATGCGTCGTAGCCCGTACAGGCTACACAGGCGAGGATGGCTTTGAATTATTCTTCGATGTGGCAAAAGCCGAACACGTCTGGGATAGCTTGATGCAGGCAGGCGCCAATTGTTCGCTACAGCCGATTGGCCTGGGCGCCCGTGATACGCTTCGGTTCGAGGCTGGAATGCCCCTGTACGGCCACGAGATCAGCGACGAGATCAATCCCCTGGAGGCCCGCCTGGGCTGGGCCGTTCATCTCGACAAGGAGTTCATCGGGCGGGACGCGCTGCTGAAGGTCAAACTGGAAGGCGTGAAACGTCAGATCGTGGGATTTGAATTGACAGGTTCCGGCGGGAGTGCCCGCCAGGGCTTCGATATTTACGCAGGCGACGAGCGGATCGGCTTTGTTGCCTCCGGTGCGTTCTCGCCCACTTTCAAGAAGATGCTGGGATCGGGCTTTGTCGCAAAGCCGTATGCTGCGCCCGGCACCGAGATTTCTGTGATGATCCGTAATAAGCCGGTCAAAGGCGTGATCGTCGAGCGCCCCTTCTATAAACCCAAGCGCAAGAAGTAGCCCGCTACTGCCGGGCCTCGATCAGCTCGATGACCTGCAAGAGCACCTGCCGGACGCTGGATCGCTTTGTCGCCACGCAGGGCATGACGGTAATCTCCGGGCCAGCGTTCGTGCCGCGTCGAACATCTTCCAGGCTGGCGCTGCCGGGCAGGTCGCTCTTATTGGCGACGACCAGGTAGGGAACGTCGTGGAAGCTCGAAAACTGGCCGATCAGCTCGGCGGCATCCGGGAAAGAGGGCCGATCCGTGCTGTCAACCAGGACGACGAAAGCGTTCATCTCTTTGGCGAGGATGTCCCACATAAAATTGAAGCGAGTCTGGCCGGGGGTGCCGCTTAGATGCAGCACACGCCCGTCAATTTCGACGCGCCCATAGTCCATCGCAACCGTCGTTTCGTTCTTGATGCCGCGATCTTCGGTGGTAATCTTCTTCTCGGTAGTCACCACAGCGATGTCCGAGATCGTGCTGACAAACGCCGTCTTACCCGAATTGAAAGGCCCCGTCACGATCACCTTGTATACGCTCGCCATGGGTTTTTCTATCCTGAGTTGTGCTTCAGACGGAAGGTTCAGCATAAGGCTAATCCGTATCATTTCGAGTGTACTATAGCACGACACGGCTAGACGGCGCAAGGCAACGCATAGTCCTGAGTTTACGGCACTTGAAGGGTATTCAGAATATTGAAACCGCCTCTATGCCGCAGCCTTCGCCCGCTCTGCAACTGCCTTAATGGTTGGTAAGACTCGTTCCCAGACGGGTACGCTCATCTTGTAATACTTCTCGCCGTCGGGCATTTTGCCAAAGTCGCCCTGCGTCACCGAAAGACGGGTTTGCCCACCCTGCTCGGACAGCGTGAAGGTGATGCCATCCTTCTCGCCTACGGGCGGACGTTGCCCGCTGGTGTCAAAAACCGTGTAGCGGAGAAGTTTGAACGGCTCGATAGCCGTGACGTTTCCCTCCACAAAGACCTTGCCCTCGGCGGTACGCCACAGTACCGGGCTGCCTGACTTCCAATCGGAGACGAGTTCGCCAGATGAGCCGCTAAATTCACGAACCCAGTTGCTGGTCAATTCGCGCTCGGTCAGGACGCGCCAAACGACCTGGGCAGGCGCAGAAATGGTAATAGACTGCCTGACAAAATATTCTGGCATGGGTCTCCTCCGTTCCGTATGCATACGCGATAATAAAAGTATAGCTCAGATGTTCGGGACTATGCAGCCCTGCCCTGACGCCAAACGAATTTGACCCTTGTGAGTGATGCGCCAATCGTGCTATACTTTCCCAATCTTGGTGACTGTGGTGCAGCGGTTAGCACGTCTGGCTGTGGACCAGAAGATCGTGGGTTCGATTCCCATCAGTCACCCAACTCTA
>DATGFK010000439.1:0-4387 GCA_035309185.1 Aggregatilineales bacterium | reverse complement strand
TCGTCAAGAATTAGACTGGGCGCACGAACTCCTGGAAATGGTTATGGCTGACGTTACGCCGGAACAAATGCAATGGCTGCCTCCAGGCGTTGCCAACCCCCTCGGCGCGATCTACGCACACGCGATCCTGGCTGAAGATGGTGTAGTCAATGGTATGTTGCGGCAGGCAGCGCCCCTATTTGCAAGTACCTGGAGCGGGAAAAGTGGCGTCGCCGTCCCACAGCATAATATGACTGCCGAATGGGCACACAATTTGAAACCTGATCTGGCTACACTGCGGGCCTATGGAAAAGCCGTTTATGCTGCTACAGAGGATTATCTCGCCACGCTAAACGAGGCGATGCTCGACCAGGAGATCGATCTGTCCAGTGTGGGCCTCGGAAAACGAACACTCGGTTGGTGTTTGGCTGCTCTGGTAGTCAGCCACTTGCATAATATGGTCGGTGAAGCCTCAACGCTCAAAGGCGTTCAGGGAGCCAGGGGCTACCCGTTCTAATACTCATTCCAGCATTTGAGAATTGACCTACAGCCATAATACGGGTATGATAAGCACTGATTGGGAGATAGTTTAATCGGCAGAACAGCGGACTTTGGATCCGTTAGTCCTGGTTCGAGTCCAGGTCTCCCAACATCAGAAATGACCCATCGTAGGTTTGGCGCTGTTTGCATCGGCAGCCTCGCCGCGCATAATAGACGCCTACTATGAGAGAATTACCAAAGCGCCTGCCAGCCGCTGTGCTGGTGTTTGGCATCGTAGCCTGGTTTATCGTTATGGGCGCAGTGGTCAACGACGTGCTGCGAGTTGAACCAGCGCAGCCACGCACCCCAACTGTTAAAGCGATTAGCGTGTCGCTCCTGTCACGGGCTACCTTCCCCCCGACGAACTCAGGCCCAGCGTTGGTGGCGGCCAGCGATACGCCGTCGTCTACAATAGCAACACAAGAACCAACGGATATATCTTCCGCAACGCCCCTGAAAGTTACGTCAACGGAGTTTTCGCAGGATGTCGCCGTGACCGCCGCGCCAACGTCGGCTTCAGGCTGCGCGGCGACCCCTCCGGGCTGGATCGCCTATACTGTCCAGGGAGGTGACACCCTCTTCGGGTTTGTCCTGGGGTCGAAGGGGCAGCTTAGCGTAGATGACTTGTTGGCCGCGAACTGTCTACACGCCAAATCCCTGGCGCTCGGCCAGGTACTCTATTTACCGCCGGGCGTGGCCGACAATGCCCCGCGCATTGACGATAATCCAGCAGGGCCAGCATTGCCAGCAGGGACGACGCGAACAGCACACTGCCCGTGTAGTATCACCGTGCGGGCGGGCTGGCGCCTTGAACAGATCGCGGAGGCCATCAATGCGGTGCCGCTAGGCTTCACGGGGGCAGATTTTCTACAAGCCACAAGCGCATCAGCCCCGGTTCCTGGACTACCCTTCCTGTCCAGCCGCCCGGCAGGAAAATCGCTGGAAGGCTTCATGTTCCCCGGTAGCTACAACCTGGACAACACTACGACTGCGACCCAATTTCGGGACATGCTGCTGAATGCTTTTGGCGCAAACGTGAGCGAGAAGGCCCGATCCGACGCGGCTGCGCAGGGATTGTCCTTCTGGCAGGCCGTGGTGCTGGCGTCTATCGTCCAGCGAGAATCTTACAGCGCAAGCGAGCAGAAATTGATCGCCAGCGTCTTCCACAACCGGATGGTTGCAAACAAAGGCCTGGGGTCAACGGTCACGCTGCAATATGCCCTGGGCAGGGCTGGCAACTGGTGGCCTCGCGTAACCGGCGCACAGGTGAATCTCGCCAATCCGTATAACACGTATCTCGTCCAGGGATTACCGCCTTCGCCGATTGATAGCCCCAGCCTGGACGCGATCCTGGCTGCGGTTTACCCGGCGCAGACCAACTTCCAGTATTTTTCCGCCAAATGTGGCGGCGGCGGCAACTTTTACGCTGCGACCTTCCAGGAATTTCAACAGGGATTGCAGTGTAACTGATCCTGGCGCCGCAGATCGCTTTCGGCACTCTTCCTAAATCCAACTACATCAAATTTCCAGTAGAATATAGAAAATGGGGTTCTATCGTAAATAGTTAATATTGGTAATGTGATACGAGAGTTTTAGTCAATGCCTATCAACATCGAATCAATTATTTCATTGGGCCAAAACATTGCCTTCTTACTGTGTTTACCGCTGCTTTGCCATTTTCTCTGGGGCGCATTGAAGCAGAGCAATCCCCTCGTCGTCAAGGCCGCTACAGGAGCAGTTTTCGCGCTGATTGCTATCATCGGGATGTTGTCGCCCTTAAGAGTCGAGAATGGGCTGATTCTCATTGATGGCCGGGTGTCGATTATTGCCCTTGCGATGGTCTACAGTACACCCACAGGGATTATTGCCACCCTGTTGATCGCCGCCTTTCGGCTGGTGCTGGGAGGCGGCCAAGGGGTACCTTCTGCCATTACGACCATCTTTACCGCCGCCGTCGTTGGCTTTGTGGCGCGCCGTTACTTGTCCGTAAAACTCAACCAATACCAGTCCGGCAAGCTGCTCCTTGTCGGCTTTAGTTTGGTGGGGATTACAGCTTTTTGGGCCTATGCGTCGCCTTATCCAGTGGCCTGGGCTGCTTTCCAGACCAACATTTTGCCTGTCTCGATCTGGTATCCCGCATGTACTTTGTTGCTAGGAAATCTGTTGGCCCAGGAATTTATCCGCCAGGATATCGAAGATGAACTGCGCGCCAGCAAAGAACGCTATTTATCAGTAGTCAACGATCAACTTGACCTGGTTGTGCGCTGGAAACCGGATGGCACCCTGACTTTTGTGAACCGCGCCTATTCTGAATTTTTTGGAAAATCAAAAGGCGATTTGATCGGAACAAATGGGCTGCTCCTGGTAGATAATCCCATTCAAGAAGCGGCGCATAGCCTTGTTGCCGACCTGACTTTGAAGCGCCCCGCCAGCGCTACAACCGAACAGCTAAAGTCAGCGAGTGGCGACCTACACTGGCTGGAATGGACGCACCATGCCCTGTACGACGATCACGGCTCGCTGCTCGAAATTCAATCGGTTGGACATGACACGACGGAGCGCAAACAGGCAGAACTTCGCTTGCAGTACCACGCCGATTTTCAGCGCCTCCTGGTCGATCTTGCCACCCGTTTTATTAATCTGCCCATCGAGAAGCTGGATCAGGCACTTACGGACGCTTTGCACGAAACGGGGGAGTTCCTCAAGGCCGTACGTGGCAGAATCAATGTGCTGGTGGATGAAAATCCGGCCCTGTTTACGCGAGAGTATGAGTGGGCTGCCAATGGTCTCACATCGCCGATGCACACACCGGAGCCGGTTCCTGATGCGGATGTCCTGCTCGCGAGACTTCGCAAGGGCGAAGTTGTCATATTGCCACAAATCTCCCACGCTCATGAGTTCCCAGACGTTCAACGTGTGACGCAGCGCTTCATGATGGAAGCAATTGTTTTCGTCCCGCTGCTGAGTTCTGGAAAATTACTTGGCGCAGTCACTGTTGCCTGGGACAATGCGGATTTGCTACGCATAGATTCTATCTCATTGATGCAGGTCATCGCAGAAATTTACGTCAATGCACTTGATCGCAAGCGGAACGAAGAGCATATCCGCAACCTGAACGCCGACCTGGAAAGGCGGGTCGTGGAACGAACCACCGAACTCGTGAACACGAACCAGCAGCTTGTCAAAGAGATCGCGGTCAGACAGGACGTGGAAAGAGCCTTGCGGGACAGCGAAAGCAAGTTGCGTGCCATCCTTGAGACCTCAATCCTGGTCACGGGAACACTCCAATTGACCGAGGTTGTGCGCTCAGTGCTGAACAACCTTGAGTCCGTTGTGGCTCATGATCTATCGAATATAGTTCTCTATGAAAAGGACGAATTTATTCTGTTAGGGCAGCAGCACTCAAAGGCGGATAGCACGACCTTTGAAGAGCTTTCCACAACCCTGGCCGCGCAGGAAACTGACAATCTATCGATTATGCAGGCAAGCCGTGAGCCATTGATCTTGAATCAACCTGGAGACTGTAAAGTCTACGGCTGGCCGGATCGCGAGGGGCCGCCAAAATCATATCTGGGACTGCCAATCGTTGCCGGGCAGGAAGTGATCGGGTTCATCAATCTTTACAGCCACCTGGACTGTGCCTTCACCCCTCTTCATGTAGACTACCTGAGAATTTTCGCCCTACAGGCGGGTGTTGCGATCCAGAATGCGCGCCTTTACCGCCAGGCTCACGCCATCGCGACGATGGAAGAACGTCAGCGGCTGGCACGCGAACTGCACGATTCCGTCAGCCAGGCGCTGTTCTCGGCCAGCGCCATTGCAGAAAGCCTGCCTCGCGTCCTGGAAATGTTTCCTGAGAAGATTGATG
>DATGFK010000438.1:0-8726 GCA_035309185.1 Aggregatilineales bacterium | reverse complement strand
ACCTGTTCTCGCCGTCCGGCTCAACTAACAGTGCCAATCCAGCTTTCATCTGGCAGCCACTCATTGGCGCGCTGCGCTACGAGCTAATTTTGAAACCTCCCAAGGGTAGGCCAGTGGACGTGTGGTTCGACGCAGCAAAGGTCTGTGGCAAAGCCATCTGCACGGTACACCTGAACACGCCGCTGGTGGAAGGCAAATACGACTGGCGTATGGTCGCTTCTACCTCTGAAGGCAAGACCCCTCCAGGTGAGCCGTTATTCTTCACGGTGAAACTCACGCCTGAGCTACTGCACCTGAGCGAAAGCTGCTCCAGCGATCCCGCTGCATTCACGATATGGCAAGTCACCAACGTATCGGCAGATACAGTCGTCTTCACCTGGAAAGTGGATCAAACGCCGCTCATTGGCACAGACTTTGTAGCTGGCACAACCAATGGGGCACCTGGTCAAACGGTGTTTCCGGTTCCCACGACATTCTTGCCACAAACGGTACGGATTTTTGTGAATGGCGTGCAGCAGGATATGAAACAGGGCATGCCACTTGCCTGTGGATTAGCCACACCACAATCTGCGCCAACTTACGTTCCACCAGAAAATTAGCTTTCCTGGAAACGCTCGATGCCCTGGCACGCTTGGGCATCGAGCTGAGCAAAGTCAACCTCGCTTGTCGACAAAGGCACGATGAGCATAAACTACCGCCTGGCGTAGATTGTGATAGGTGGCTGAATATCCGTTCAGCCTATAGCTGTGGAGAACTGTGCCTTATGAACGATAGAGTCTTTTACCCGTACGTCTTGTGTATGGCGATCCTTTCCCTCTATCTCGTCTGGATAGGCGCACGTGGCTTGCTTCGTCCCAGGCCCTTTCTGGTGCCGACCCGCCAGACCATAATCGTTCTCATTCCCGTGCTGCTCATCGGCGTGATCATCTGGCTTCCCGTTCTGCCCATCGTAGCCCTGTTTGGTCTCGTGATCGCCGTTTTCATCCTGTACAGCTTGCTCGATCAGTTTCGAGGTTGTGCCGTGATGGGCGTGACCAGCGAATCGTTCCGCGCCGCACTACACAGCGCTTTTGATCGGCTCAACCTCCCCTTCCAGGAAACGATGGGACGCATTCACCTTACGTCACTCAATGCAGACCTGGCCGTGGGCGTCGAGGACACGATGGGCGTGGGCTTCCTGCGCATGAAACAGAAAGGCCACGAGGCCACCGCACACGACATCGCCTCAGCCATGACCACCTACTTCGCCTCCGACTCCGCGCCGATGGTCAAAACCGGCCTGATCGTCAACATCAGCTTTGGGATACTGCTCCTGGCGCTGGTCGTGTACCAGATCGCAACACGAAGCAGTTTTTTAACCGGCAGCTAGTGACGAACTTCTAAACAAAGAGGTACGGAGCGAAGAACATGGACTCGCTATTGGCAATCTTGTACGGCGTGTACGCGCTTTTCCTGTTACTGGTGTCATTGTTGCTCGTGTACGTTGGGTTGCGTGTGTTGGTTACCAAGCGGCCTTTCTTCTTTCGAGGCACATGGTTCGCCATCGTCATGGGGCTTGCCGTAGTGACCCCGCAACTTCTGACAGGGATCAATAATATCCGGTTGGCTTCTGAGGACCTTCGCACAGATAGCTCATGGATACTCCTGTCGGTTCTCTGGGTGGCCTGGACGCTTTTTATGTGGTGGACATTCAGGGGCTACATGAGCGTGGGTGTGACAAATGAGTCCCTGCGGTCTGCCCTGCAAAGCGCCCTTGCCAAACTGAATCAGCCTTCCGAAGAAACACTCTCCGGAATTCACCTGGCATCCAGCAATGTGGACGTGCAGGCAAGCGTGCGCGAGTGGACGGGAATTGGCATCGTGCGCCTCAAGCAACGCGGGCAGGGCAAACTACTCGAAAGTATCGTCCAGACTATGCGCGATCATGTTGCGACCACACAGGAACCTATCGCAAGACGTGGCGCAGTCTTGTACTTAATCCTGGGCCTGATCACGGTTGGCTTCCTGGTCATTCTCGCCGTCTTGCTGGGGCAATCTTTATTTACAACGACTACTGCTGCATTAAGCAGTCGGAGCGGGAAGTCGGTAAGCCTCCCCAAAGGGCGCATCCTCTTTCAAGAGGACCCCCACGGTATGTCGCAGATTTTTGTTATGAATGCCGATAGCAGTGATCCAACACCCCTCACAGATGGAACTCATAATAGCGGCTTTCCCGCCTGGTCACCGGATGGGAAGCGGATCGCCTTTTCCTGTATACAGGGAGGCAGCCAAGAACTCTGTGTAATGAATGCCGATGGTAGTGCTCAGATGGTCGTAACGCACAACACTGCGCAACTCATCGCACCTTCCTGGTCCCCCAATGGAAGTAAGATCGCCTTCGTTTGTACCTTTTGCGATGGAAAGTATCAGATCTATGTGATGAATGCAGATGGAGGTGGTCAGATCAACCTCACTAATAATACTGCCAATGATCAATATCCTGCCTGGTCGCCAGATGGGAAGCGGATCGCGTTTAGCTCTACACTGACTCTTAATCCTTACAATCCGCAAATCTACGTCATGAATGCCGACGGTAGTAACCGAGTCCGTCTCACCAATGATCCTCTTGGTGCCGATTTTCCAGCCTGGTCGTCAGATGGAAGTAAGATCGCGTTCACTTCAACTCCGACTGGCATCGGCAATATCTTTGTCATGAATGCAGATGGCGGCAACCCAACGCAGCTTACAAAAAACCTCTGGGCAATTAGTTCCAGTTGGTCGCCAGATGGCAAGTGGATCACGTTTGCCTCTAAACTCATGACTGGCAAGAGTGCCATCTACGTAATGCAATCCGATGGAAGTAATCCGACTCAGATCACTCAGGGCTTGGCAAATGAGGAAGGTCCTACCTGGCAGCCCTGAGACAATGTGAGCAACAGCTTAGGCTCCCTTTTATGGATGGTCTAAGCTCTTACGAAAAAGTGTTGTCGTGTAATATGCCTCATTTTTTAGCCGGAGATCGATATTGGCACGTATAACCAGATCTACGCAAGCATGTCACAGTAATTCGTAGCACCCTCTTTTGCTCATCCCAAAGGCTAAACACGACATGCTATAACGACAAGGAGACCGATTATGTCTTTTTCAAGGTCTTTGTACTCTGTTATGGGTTTCGTCTTCGTTGCTGCGGGTGTCTTTGAACTGATGACACCGCTGGGGGCCGATTACGCGGCCCCCAGAACTGGGATGAGCCTGACGCTGATAGCAATCGGCGCTGTACTGCTCGTGGCCGTTCTGCTCAGTGTGATCCTGAAAGACAGTCCTCTCGCAAAAGTATTTAGCCGAGACGCGCCAGCACGCACTGGCACGTCACCGCGAACCCTCTATTTGTTAGCAGCCGTGCTGGGCGTCGGCGGCATTTATTACTTGCTGTCTACCATCTGGCAGATGTGGTCCTTCGGGCTGCGCTTGCCAGGAACGAATTTGCTGTATGTGCTCTTCTTTTCGTTCGTCGCCCTTAGCGAAGTCCTGGCCGCACGGCGTGCGCAGCGGCAGGGTCAGCTGAACGGTCCGCTAATGGTGCCCGACATCCTGCTCATTGGAGCACTTGTTATTGGCGTGCTGGGTACGGTTGGCGTCAATCTTTATCTATTCCAATCCGGCAATTCTCCCCATTACCGGGATGATCAGAAAATCATCCCGTCTGGTCTGGCTTTCAGCCCGGATGGCAAGGCGATAATCGCAGCGGGATTCGGCATGATCCGCCAATGGGATGTCGCCAGTGGACAGCCCATCGGCCAACCGCTCGCGGGTTATGAGTCTGAGACGGAAAGTATGGCCCTCACACCCGACGGCAAAACAGTGATCGTTGCCGAAGCCGGGGATTACATTCGGTTATGGGATCGCACTGCACGGCAGTCGGTCGGCATGTTCCAGAGCCCGGAATACGGCATTACCACAATGGCGCTGAGTCCGGACGGGACGATAGTCGCTGCGGGAAGTTCGAATGCTATCCAGAAAGACGGGCGCATTGTCCTGTGGGATGTTGGGCGAGGCTGGCCCATCGGCTCAACCCTTGTTGCCAACAGCCTTGGCGTGAATGCCATGGCCTTCAGCCCGAACGGGAAAATCCTGGTGTCCGCCAACAGCGATCTCATCTTTTGGGATGTAAAAGCAGGCAAACCGATCGAATTGGCCGGCCAACCGTTGGTAAACGGTCAAGTATGGGGCCTTGCCTTTAGCCCGGATGGCAAAGTCCTGGCTGTCGGTGGAGACAGTGGTATTACCCTCTGGGATGCGCTCACCGGCGAAACGTACAGCAGTCCAGCACTAGCCTATGATCCATCCACTTTCCCCAGTGGCGTGTCAAGCATCGCCTTCAGTCCCGATGGAAAGCTCTTGGCGGGTGCTGGGGGCACCATCGTCCGCCTGTGGGATATGACCACCGGGAAAATCAGCGGCCAAAGCCTGACCGGACATTCGGCCAGGATACGCTGTCTGGCATTCAGCCTGGATAGTAAAATGTTGGCCTCTGGCGGGGACGATATGAGCATTCGACTGTGGGACCTGACGCAAGATCCGCCGGTGAGCAAACTGTTGAACTGAAATACTTGCTCGGGCAGTGTCATGATCGGTCTCTCTGGATTGGAAATAAATGGATAGTGTCCAGTCGTAAAGGATGAAACTCATGACCATCAGAAAACGGTATATAAGGCCCCTACTCGTAGCTGGCTTTCTGATGTCAGCTTGTTCGTCTGCGAACTCAACGCCCTGCACGTTAGGCGCAAACCGGATTAGTTTCCTAGCCGCGCGGGATAGTACGCAAGCGGAGAACCAATTTGGCGGACTTAATCTGTACGTTATGAACGTAGATGGAAGTTGCCAGACGCGTATCACAAACAACGCGCTTTACTTTGCCGACACAGTATGGTCTTCCGATGGGCGTCATGTTCTTATTAACTCCTTAGATCCAAATGGCAGGACTAGGTCCTTCTCTATCATGGATGCAGATGGCACAAATGCGCGTCTCCTCGATTCCATTCCTCCTGATGCCGGATTTGTGAAGTGGTCAGCGGACGGGAAGGCAGTGATCTTTACAAGTGTCGGCAGCGAATTCACAATCGACATTGATCCGTCAAATGGGCCAGGCACGCCAGTCAAAGGAAAGTCCGATTCGATAATTTCTACCTTCACCCAATTTGACTACAGCAGTTCTTTCTCACCAGATGGCAGTCGTGTTGCGTTTGTCAGCGGTACGATTAACAGCGATCATGCTATTTACCTGGAGAATACTGACGGCAGCAATAAAAAACGACTGAATATCAACTTTCCCACCCACCCTGATGACCCAGCCCGGCCCGCTATTTCCAATAATTCGCCGCTGGCATGGTCGCCAGATGGGACAAGATTAGCTTTCGTCTCTGGGCTAGATGGGTCTGGCGACATTTACGTCATCAGCGTTGTGGATGCACTCATGGACAAGGGTAGCGATCCGCTTAACGCAACAAATAACCCGGCAGCGGACGGCTCCCCGGCATGGTCGCCCGATGGCAATAAAATTGTGTTTGTATCCAACCGCAATCCTTATATGAATTATGGCGTTTTCATTATGAATGCTGACGGTAGCCATGTGGTTCAGTTGACCGATAATCGCGCAGACGTTGTCATCGTCGATCCACAATGGGTGACGTTCAAATCGAATTAACTCGGGCCCACTTAACTACGCTCGATCCAAGGGCCACTTTTGTAAGGAATGTATTTGCTCAGCAGGGAATCCGGCCAAGGGCTAGAATGGGTAATTGGACTTGGATCACACGCACTGCCAGAACCAGAGTGCAATCTCAGATAGCCCACGACACGCGGAGGACGGACTCCCTGCTCAGGGGTGTGATGATCGGTATCTGTCATTTCAAACGCAATGTGGCGGGATAACTCCTTTCCTGCTGCTTACCGTTGTAATTGACAGATGGATGTGTCAACGAAAACGACAATCAGTAATTATAAGTTTTTACAACATCCACCGCGTCCACTTTCCATAAGTTCTGATAAGGCGGTTTGCCAGCGGCAGACAACCGGTCATTTTGCGTCTCGTGAAGCCAAATAGGGAAATCAGGCGCGAAGGAATTTTGAGGCGCTTGAAATAATAAACAAGTTGTAAAAATGAATTTGGCTGTATGGCTGGATTCTTTCAACCGACCCGCAAGTCGGTTTTTCGTTTATAAGTTTATTACTACTCGCCCGACTTGGGGAGCTATCAGAGTTAAGGATTCGCAATTAGCATCTGCTCACTCGGAGTAAACTTCTGAAACTCAAGGTATCTACTCCGGCCAGCCGGAGTAGATAATCTCGAAAGAACGGTTAGTGTGTGCCAGATGGATACGTTCAAGCGTTTACAGACATAGCCAACTCACCCTGTTTCACTACTACTACGGCGCCTGAGTAATCACGAATTTTTCAGGTGAGACGGCGTGCCGGGTTTTCGGGTTTTGCTGATAGAAGCAGCCCCATCAGAATTCATGGGAGCGAATCCAGTCCTTCCAGCAGCGTAATATTCATCCCATTGGCATTCACAGTGTACAGTTCTGAGATAATCAGCGGATCGCCACTAATGCGTGTGAGAACATATTGTGCCTGAAACACCAGATGCTTGCTGTCCGGTGACCAACTCGGTGAGAGTACGTTTGTACTGGCGTCGGTAGTCGCTGTCGAGGTTAAGGTCGCCCGGTTCGACCCGTCTGGAGCAATGAGTGCAATTTGACCCGATTGGTTGTAGGCGATGAGCTGACCATTCGGAGACCACGTGACCCAGGATGACCAACCAGGTGTTGCATCATCTTTGACAATACTGTGCATTGCTGATCCATCTGCGCTGAACAGGCAGAGACCCACCTGCCCACCGCAGTGCGAAATCGTCGCAAGCTGCCGACTATCTGGCGACCAGGCCAGGCCCGACAGGGAACCGATATCGATCTGACGCAAACCCGATCCATCGGCGTTGGCAAAGTACAACGCTAGCTTGTAACTATCTTGCGGATCGGGTTGATTAAAGAAAGTCAATTGCTTGCCATCTGGGGACCATGCGTATGACATCATTGTCGGCACGCTGTTTGGCAGGACGCTGTGCAAACTCGATCCATCGACATTAACCACGTATAATTTGCCGTCCTCACGCAAGAAATAGAGTTGTTTGCCATCGACTGACCAGGTTGGCTCGGAACCATCCTTGGTCACGGTAACAGTGGTAGCCGTGGCGACATCGATCACATCAAGCCCGCTGATGGCGTAATTGGGGTATGTATGTTGTATCGCGATTTGCTTGCTGTTCGGCGACCAAAGCGGGTTATATAGGGCGCCAGTAGTTAACTTCACTGCGCCGCTTCCGTCTACTTTGATCAGGTACAGATCGGAAATAGCGCCATCCATCCCACCCGGTGCGGTTTTCAGGAAGGCAATGTGTTGACCATCCGGCGACCAAACAGGCGACATCGCGCCAATAAAAGATTTCGCCGCAGTGGGTTGAGCATCGACAGCGCTGCTTAAGAGCGTCAGTAGCCCGAAAGCGACTAACGCCAAACTGCGCGTTTTTGTGGCGCGCCGCTGAACCAATGTAATCATAGCCATCTCTCCCGGTGCCGAATATTCTATGACTCTTACACCGCCCGCTGAGGGTAGGTTCCCTGATTTCTCTAGGGATTGACCAGGGGTATGGATTGCGCAATTTTAAGGGCCTCCGCGAACGACAAGTCGCTTTCCAGACGATAGGTAAGCGGAGCATCTGTCCAAATTAGCACGTTACCGTTGACGATGCGCCGCATGTCCCACGTCGGTGTTTGGCTATCGGACCGCCAGACGAGGAAATAGGGGCCTTCCGTCCAAAGGGCAGGTTTTCCGTTTAGCGAGGTTTCCTGGATAATGGTTGGCTCCATTTTGTAGACGAAAGCACCAGGCCCCAGGATGTGTAAGGCGAAGCGAATGCCGCCTGGCTGGCTGGTGCTCAACCAGATTAGCACGACCACGGCTCCATTGAGATCTTGCAAATAAACGCGATCCGGCGCGCCTAGCCCAATCGGATAAGTAGGCAGTCGAATCGGGAATTTGACGCGCTTTTGGGCATCAGCCAAAGTTGTTTCGCCAGCCAGGTCCAAAATTGATTGAAGTGCGGTCGGAGAAGGCAAGCGTGGTGGTGTGGCCGACGGGCGCGCATTGGGCGCAGATAGTAAAGGCGTAGCCGTTGTCGTTGGCGCTTCGGGGATGACAATCACGCCTCCGATTCGCAGCCAATTGACGATTGCCGCGCGCACGCCTGGCACCGCCAGCAGTACGAATAGAACAATTAGAAGTGCAACCCCTATCCATAACAGCCAGCGGCGAGCGCCAGGGATAGGCTCAATCCGCGCGATACGCTGCCGAACGGGCGCCGCGATATCAGGCGTCGGCGGATAGACAAAGGTCTCCGCTGCATGACGCACATGCCTTTCAAAAGCTTCGTCCGAAGTAGCGGATTGTTCAAATGGGGATCTACTCATCCGCGACCTCTTTCATTCGAATCTGTCATCACGCTCCGCAGGCGACCCAACGCGCGATGCAGGCGCGATTTCACAGTTCCCGGAGCAATTGCTAATGATTGCGCGATTTCCGCTTCTGACAATTCCAGGAAATAGCGCAGGTAAATGATTTCTTGACCGGGTCTGCCAAGCTGCTTTACCGCGTGCCATAAGGCTTGCGACTCGTCCACTTCTGTATCTTTA
>DATGFK010000437.1:0-5025 GCA_035309185.1 Aggregatilineales bacterium | reverse complement strand
ACCTGTTCTGACCAGGGGTCAACGTTGGCCGTTGGGAAGCCAAGCTCCCGGCCACGATGATCGCCATGTACGACTGTGCCTTCCACCCGGTACGGCCTGCCCAGCCAGTTGGCTGCCTGCTCAACATCGCCCCGTTGGAGGGCCTCGCGAATGGCGCTGCTACTGATGGCCTGGTGGGTGCCATTGATGTCCAGCAGGTCGCTGGCGCGCACCTCGAAGCCTTTTTCGCGGCCCTGCTTGCTCAAAAACTCGAAATTCCCCTCGCGCTGGTAGCCCAATGCGAAATCTGTTGTGATCCACAACTCCGCCATTTGGAGGTGCTGGCGCAATTGGTCAACAAAAGCCGCCGCGCGGACGTGGCGCAGTTGCTCGTCGAATGTCTGCGTTACAACAACGTCTATGCCCAGGCTGCCTAATTGTTGGGCCTGCTGTTCCGGGGTGGTCAAATAGTAACGCCCGGTCAGGCGCCGCAGAACGATGTCCGGGTGCGGGAAGAGCGTCAGCACAACCGCCAGCATTCCACGGGAGCGGGCCGTTTCCACAAGGCCTTCCAGCAGGTAGCGGTGGCCCCGGTGAACGCCATCAAAGACGCCAATCGTGACGATGGATGGCTGCTCCAGCCTGGCATTAGACAGTTCACGGATATGATTCATGGCGTTGGGATTATCTCTGTCTTTCTTGATTACAATTAGTCATAAATGGTGGATAATAGACTCACAAGAAGATACAAACCGCCAAAGATGAGAGAAGGATAAGAAAAGAAGTCTCTCAGGATGGCCGCCTATCGCACCGATGGGCGCTGACGATACCCAAAATTCCCCGGCGCGGCAACACTCTTAAGACGGGCCTACTCAGAAGGGGGCGTATGGAGGAAATTTCGGTACTAATGTCCTGGCTACATTATGAGAATAACTGATACACTAACTTAGGGAATCGAGATGTCATTCTTGGCATCTATCGCATCCATGAGTGTTGAGGTATGCTAAATCCTCACCTCAAGCACAGGATAGTACAAAAAAGGGGAAAGGGATATGAACCACAAAAGACTTTACGTTGGCGATCTGCCTAAGAGTGCGACAGAAGGTCAGATCAAAAACCTCTTCACCGAAGTAGGTAGCGTGGACTCCATCGCGTTGATGCACAATTCCTCCATTCAGCGTTTCGCGTTCGTGGAGATGAGCACCCCGGAGGACGCGCGTGAGGCTGTTAAGCGCTACAATGGCTACGATCTGGATGGCTCACGGTTGATCGTGTATGCCGTTCCCCCCAAGAGCCGCCCGCGCGAAGTCGTTCGCTAACGGGTCGGTTTTTCAGAACCACAACCAATTTAAGGAAAGTGGCCTGCTCAAGCAGGCCCTTTTTATTTCTGTCGGCAAATTCAGCTCGTTATCGGGCACTTGTCAGCAACCTGTCGGCTCCTTTTCGCGTAGCAGAGGTAAGATAGGCAGTGTAGGATCAGGCCTACCTTTATTAAAGGAGCCAGGCAGTTTATGTCTTTTTCAGAGAATGCGAACGCCTCCACGGACGCGATCCGGGTGGAAGGCGTTACCAAACGTTATGGCAAACACGTCGCCGTGGACAACTTGAATTTTGAAGTCCACCAGGGCGAAATTTTCAGTATTCTTGGCCCCAACGGGGCAGGCAAAACCAGCACCATTCGCATGATCCTGGACATCCTCAGGCCCGACAGCGGACGGATCGAGGTGTTGGGGGGGCCGTTCGATGAAAGCAAAAAGGAACGCATCGGCTATCTGCCCGAAGAACGCGGCCTGTATCGTGGGGCCAGGGTAAGCGAACTGCTGGCATATCTCGGCACGCTCAAAGGCATGACGAATGCCGCCGCAGCACGGCGTGCGTCCGAACTGCTGGACGAGTTCGGCCTGGGGGAAAACAAGAAAAGCAAGGTCAGTGAGTTAAGCCGTGGCATGTCTCAAAAGGTGCAGTTCATCGCAACCATCATTCATAAGCCGGACTTACTGGTCATAGACGAGCCATTTGCTGGCCTTGATCCGGTCAATACGGAGATGATCAAGACCATCATCTTCAGGTTGAAGTCAGAGGGCCGCACCATTGTGATGAGCATCCACGAAATGCACCAGGTCGAAGAGATGGCTGACCGGCTGCTGATGATTGACCAGGGCAGGCGCGTCCTGTACGGCTCGGTGGACGAGGTTCGTCAGCAGTACGCCGAAAATGCGGTGGTTGTCTCAGGGCAGGGCAACTGGCAAGCGCTCCCCGGCGTGCAATCTGTACAGGCAGACGAGGCCGGGCGTCACTTTACGCTCCAATTGAACAGAGGTACCCGCCCTGACGAAGTTTTGCAGACCATTGCCGCGAACAAGGACTTCCGCTTACAGAGCTTTGCCCTGGCCGTTCCCAGTTTGAATGACATTTTCATCCGCGTGGCCGGGCACAACGGCGCCAACCATGACAATAGCACTGTCGCTGGACAGGCGCTGAGTGGCAAGGGGAGCGACGGTCATGAGTCTGCATAAGGTATGGCTCATCGCGCGGCGGGAGTTCGCTTACAATTTTCGCCGCCGCTCCTTCCTCTTCACGGCCTTTGTTCTGCCCATCCTGGTCGCTGCGATTATGGTTATCATTTTTGCCGTGGTGGGGCAGGCTGAGGGTGACCTCAGCGCATACCATCACATCGGCATTGTAGACCTGGCGGGCATATTTACGGCGGATTTGTCGCTCTCCACACAGGCCCAGGCAAACAGTCTGCCTGCTCCTTTTGAAGTGATCACGGGGGAAGACCAGGCCCGCGCGCAGTTGCAAGACAATACGCTGCAAGGCTATTACGTACTGCGTGGGGATTTTCTCAGCACGGGCCGCATTGATGCCTACAATCATCCCGACCTGGGCCTTTCCGATGCACTTGGCTCGGAACTCCAGGCCGTCGTCAAGGAAGCGATGGCCGCGCGAGTGGCCGATCCTGGCCTTGCGACGCGAATCGGCAATCCACTGGATAAGCTGACCATCTACCGCGTGGGAACGCATGAGCCGGTTGACATCGCTGCGCTGGTGGCCGTTTTCGTGGTGCCGATCCTCCTGACGGTGCTGCTTTTCATTTCAATCAATGCCACCTCTCAATTCTTGATGAGCGGGTTGGTAGACGAAAAAGAAAACCGCATGATGGAGATTTTCCTGACCAGTGCCCGCCTGCCGGAAATCTTGTGGGGCAAATTGCTCGGCCTGGGCGCCCTGGGCATCACGCAAGTGGGCATCTGGGGCATCTACGTCCTGATCTTTGCGCTGTTCCAGGGCAATCTGGATATTGGGCGGACGCTGGCAAGTTTGCAACTGACTCCTGCCTACCTGCTTCTGTTTGTCGCTTATTTCCTGCTCGGCTATCTGATGTACGGCGCGATCATGTTTGCCGTCGGCGTTTCCGTCAATGCCGAACAGGAAAGCCGCCAGTTAGGCGGCGTGGTCGGGCTGGTCACTGTCTTGCCCTTCATTTTCATATTTGCTTACACGACGGACCCGGGCGTGCCACTTCCGACCTTCTTTAGCCTGTTCCCGCTGACGGCACCCTCCGGGATGCTGCTGCGGTACGCCTGGTCTTATGTATCGCCCGGCGAGATCGCCCTGAGCCTGGCGCTGCTCGTGGTTTTCATTTTTCTCGTGCTGCGCCTGGCGGTGTTCATGTTCCGCCTGGGCGCGCTGAACTATGGCAAACGGCTGAGTATCCGCGACCTACTTTCCAATCTACGTTACGGAGTGAAGCAGGCATGAAGGCAGTTCAACGCATTTTCGTCTACGAACTCATGCGACAGGGCAAACGCCGGGCTTATCTTTTGATAACGCTTGGCGTACCGGTACTCATGTTCCTGTTATTCCTACTCGGGCGCGTGGTGCTGCAAATGAACGCCTCAAGCTTTACCGAACCCAGTGTGCGCACGAGTGCAAACAAAGACAACATTGATTTCAGCAGCAGGCCAGTAGGCGTGGTAGACGAATCCGGCATGACGGACGGTGTAACTTTTCCAGGACAACTCAAGGCGTTCAAGACCGAACAAGAAGCGCTTGATGCGGTCCACAACAGAGATATTGCCAGCTACTACGTAATTCCGTCGAATTATGGCGACAGCGGTGAAATTTTCCTGTATTTTGATCGCTTCAGCCTGGTTTCCCTGCAAACAGATGCCATCAAGAATCTGCTGATTGAAGGGCTGCTGAGGGGCCATAGCGTTGACCCCAACGTCGTCCGGCGGCTTCAGCGCGACCCCGTCCTGTTCAGCCATACCGTCAACCCGGCAGGCAGTGAGCGGGCTACCGGGAGCGGCGACGTATCTTTTGTGCTGGCCTACGCTTTTGACATGACCCTGATGTTTAGCGCCTTCATGACCAGTGGCTATCTGATGCAAAGCATTGTCGAAGAAAAGGCCAGCCGCATGATAGAAATTATGCTGTCATCGGTTCGGCCCGTAGAAATCCTGGCCGGGAAAATCCTGGCTTTTGGCTTGCTGGGGCTGATTCAGATCGTGATCTGGGGGCTGGCGCTCGTCGTGATCATTGGGCAACTGCCCTCGATGCTCCCGCAAATGTTAGGCTTGACACCGCCTACCGCCAGCCAGGTTGTGCTGCTACTGATCTACTTTATCCTGGGCTATTTGCTCCTGGCAACCTGTTACGCCTCGATTGGCGCGCTTTCGAACAACATGCGGGAAGGCCCGCAGTTGGCCGCCGTGTTTGCCATCCCGATTGCGGTGCCGCTGTACTTCTTGAGCGTGATTAGCAATACACCAGGCGGAGCGCTGGCGGTTGGCCTGAGCCTGTTCCCATTTACCGCGCCGACGGCCATGATAAGCCGGGTCAGCGTCGCGGAAGTGCCGCTGGCGGAGATTGTGTTGAGTATCGCACTCCTGCTGGTTGCCATAGCGGGCGCGGTGTGGGTAGCCGCCCGCCTGTTCCGCGTGACTATGCTGCTTTCTGGACAAATGCCCCGGCTAAGCGACCTGCCCCGCCTGATCCGGGACGGAGCGTAACTTCAACCACTAATCTTTGTGGATGATGGTT
>DATGFK010000436.1:0-8004 GCA_035309185.1 Aggregatilineales bacterium | reverse complement strand
GTGTTGGCCTGCTCTCCCGTTGCGCTCAAGCCGGTTCCGATGGCCCAGATTGGCTCGTATGCGATGACGATTCGTGGCAGATCGGAGGCCGGAATGCCGTCGAAAGCGGCGCGCACCTGACCACCTACGAAACTCTCTGTTTCACCCGCCCTGTTCTGTTCCAGGCTCTCGCCTACAGCAATAATCGGGGAAAGACCGTGCGCCAGTGCAGCTTTTGCCTTTTTATTGATCATTTCATCGGTTTCGTGAAGGTACTGACGGACTTCGGAATGGCCGATAATGACGTAATCCACCCACCCCTGAAGCATCGGCGCGGAAATACTGCTCGTGAACGCGCCTTGTGTCTCCCAGTGCATATTCTGCGCGCCTACTTTGATTGGCGACCCTTCCAGCGCTTGCTTGACACCAGGGATGGCGATGAAGGGCGGACAGACAACTCGTTCCGCTCCGGAAAAGGGTTCAAGGGCGGGTCTCAGAGCCTGCACAAAGCTCACTGCTTCGGCAGGGGTCTTATACATTTTCCAGTTACCGGCTACGATTGGCGTTCGCATGAAGACCAGTTTTCCTTATGAAGCATGGGCAGAAAGTTGCTTGGCAACGTTTACGACCCAATCAGGCGCATTCGGGGCGGCCAGCGCAGCGGCAATTTCTGTCTGAGCATCAGCGCTTTTGTTCTGGTTGGCATCTAGAATCCCCTGGATCAGGTGGACTTCAGCCAGTTTACCATCCAGGGTTCCAGCCTGGGTCATTGCCTTTGCGCTGTTGGCCGTATCGCCTATGTTGTACAACGCCAGGGCGGCAAAAGCAAACAGTGGGGCCGATTTCATGCTCTGAATGGTCTCGACAAGGCGGCTTACGGCCGAAGTATCTCGTTTATTATTTTTGACACTCTGGGCGAATCTAAAGACATACTGCCCTGCTTCGTTACGGATTGACGGATCTTTGCCCGCGCCCATCGCGAAAGCTTCGGCATACAGGAATACCGGCGTGATTCCGCTACCCTGCGTAAAAGCCATCGTCCGCGCCATCTGGATAGCCTCTGTACTGTCTGCGCTGGCGGCAATCAGACGCATCCCCGTTTGAAATTCCTGTTGTCCTTTGACCAATTCCTGTGCCTTTTGCAAAACACGATTGTCCCGGCTGAGGGCAAGGAAAAGCTCAAAATGGGTAGCGGGGTCGGTAGGGTTAGCATCTACCAGGGCTTGTGCAGCCTCTACCGAAAGCACAGCAAAGGGCGTGGCGTCAGCGGTAGCCTGTACAGAAGGCACCGGCACGTCGGTTCCAATATCGAGGGGTTCGACTTGAGTCGCAGTTGGCGCGACAGTTGAATTATCGGCAGTTGCTGCACCCGTTGCCGCCCCTATTGAACTGGCAGTCGAGGCAGCAGTTGCTGCCTGGGGCACTGCGATAGTACTGCTTTTCGTCGGGTTGACACTGACCTGCGTCACGATAGCCGGGGCCGCAAATAGGCCCTCCTGGTTAGCCGTAGCAAAACTTGACACTACGATTATCAGTCCGCCGAGACAGGTCAGGATCAGGAGGGTAAAGCCACCCAGCACCCACAGGCTTCTGCGACGCTGTTGTCGCTCAAGATGCTGTGTGGCGGCTTGTGCCATTGCCGTAGCTTCCGGTGACGCGGTAAAAGCCATTGGCGAGGGAATGGCAGGCGTACCGCCGCTTCCCATAGGTGAAGACGTGCCTGTGGCGAAGGGTACGCCCACGGGCACCCGATATTTGCCCGCCGATAGTTCCGTCATATTCGACTCGCGCACGGCCTCTCGGAACGCCTCTATCATCTGCGTGGGCGTGGCGTAACGGTCAGCGCGATCTTTTGCCAGTCCCTTCAGCAGCACCCGCTCAACCGCTGATGGAACCTGGGGGTTGACCTTCGACGGCATGGGCAATGGCGAGAAGATGTGATCGTGGACGATAGCGTAGGGCGTATCCGCGTTAAAGGGTACACGCCCAACCACCAGCTCGTATAGTACGACACCTAACGAATAGACATCCGTTGCACCGGTCAGATCTTTGACGCCCTGGGCCTGTTCAGGCGAAATATACTGTGGCGTGCCCAGCATTTGATCCTGGCTTAAGGTTGATTCGCCAGCGCTAGCCATACGCGCAAGTCCGAAGTCTGCAAGATAGGGTGTGACGCCCCGCTCTAGCAGAATATTTGAGGGCTTCACGTCGCGGTGCAGAATGCCCCGTTCATGAGCGTACGAGAGCGCCTCAGCCACCGCTGTCATCGTGCGAAGCGTTTCATCCAGATTCAACGGTTCGCGGGACAGGCGCGCCTTGAGCGTTTCGCCCTCGATGAACTTCATGACCAGGTAGGGTTCGCCAAGATGTTCAGCGTAGTCGTAAATCGGCACGATGCTGGGGTGTTCCAACTTGGCGATGATCTGTGCCTCGCGCGTGAATCGCGCCAGGAAGTTCGGATCTTCTTTGAGTGCCGGGTGCAGCACTTTAATAGCTACATAACGATCCAGGTTGGGGTGATAGGCGCGGAATACAGTCGCCATGCCGCCCTGACCCAATCGATCCGAAATCCGGTACGGCCCGACCGTATCTCCAACTGCAATTGACATGCCGACTCCTGATGAACTCAACAACTGGGGCAGTGGTAAACAACTGCCCCATTATGGATCGTTTTTGTAAACGGCGCGTAACCATTTATCAGCATTACGTAAAATCTCGCCGTGCGTTGCCCACAGAGTGCTTCAATTCCCGCTCCCTGCTATCTTAGGGGAAGGCTAATCATATACTGCACTATTTCATGCTATCTGCGAGAAAAGCAAATACTTCCTGCTCCCAAATGTCTCCACCACGGCTGCCCAAAAGATGACCATCCATAGCCGTCTCGCCAAATGGCGGGAAAATCGTGATCCGGTGCGGTTTCCCCAGACGTTGCATCTCAGCGGCAAGCACACGGCTGGGAGACACGTCGAAATCGTTCTCTGCCTGGATAAAATAGATCGGACACCGAGCGTTCCTCACTGCAACCAGCATTCGTTGCCGAAGAAGTTCCGAATGCGCCCAGGTCATCGAGGCGCCAGCAAAGTCTACAGCAGCACGGATGCTGGTAGCTGCTTCCGCCGCCAATACCACTTGTATACCGCCAAAAGAACCTCCTGCCACCGCGACACGATTGTCGTCAACAAATGGTAGCGTTTTGAGGTAACTGAGCGCGGCGAGTTGATCATTGAGATGATCGCCCTCCAGCAAGCTGACCATGAGCCGACTCCATGCTTCGTCACCTTCCTCCGCTCGCGTTTGATCGAGCAATGCTCCGATATAGGGGCCTTGGTCAGACGACAGGTTATGACCCCGCCGAAAGGGAATAAACAACACATACCCGTGACGAACGAACCAGGACGCGAATGTGCTGTATCCTCCCTCCCATGCCGATGGCTCGGAGCCGTGGTTAAAAAGTACAGCCGGCAAATTCCCGTTTTCAATTGGTTTCCAAAGGAGTCCTTTCAGGGTCAATGATCCACTGGGAAAGGCAACGATTTGAGGATCGGGTACATTGCGAACAGCTTCTGGACTTGACATGAATATACCTCCGCATATTGATCGTCGAAGTGGCGAATTACAAGTCACTGTGACTGTTCAATATCTCACGATTTATTTTGGGGCCAGGGTTTTATAGTATACTTGGACATTAACATCACCCACCATACGTATCTCAATTCGTCCGATACTTCATTTGCCATTCCCTCACACAAAACGCGATTCCTGCGTCGAAAGAAGGTCAGAGGATGCCCACGAATAGCGAAAACTTGCTGACTGGTTTTCCCGTTTCCGGTGACGCACGAGATTTTTACGAATTTAAGCTGGCTCTCTTTACCTACACAGGTAAAGCTCACATCTCCGATTTTCATGACGCACGCACATTCGCCCACAGCATCAACCAGAAACGCGATCTGATCGTCAATCCAGAGAAAGCGGTCCGTGCCAGCCAGATCAACGCTATTGCGCTCATTCACGGGATTTTACAATACATATTCCGGCTGTACTGCGAGCAGCACGGCGCAGGCTTTCTGCGAGATACTAATGACCAACTGAGCAGCGAATTTGGTGATGAGAGCCTTCGTAAGACGCTTAAAGAAGCGCTGGATCAGTTCCCACCGCTTCCAGTCTATTTACGTGAGCTTGATGATGATCATTATCTGTCTCAAAACACTCACGCCCGTGCCAATCGAGACCTGACACTGGAAGAGTTATTGATGTTGTGGCTTGCTAATGGCAATCCAGCTTTTTCGCCACTTATGGAACTATTCAGTGACACTACCCTCAAGGAAAAATCGCTGTACCTGAAGGTAATCACTGCTCTGCGAGAGTATTTTGATAGGGTTGCCCTACAGGACACCGCAAAAGGCGGCATGTTCACTGGTGGTCAAAATATCGTTGATTTTCTGCTCGCTCCGGTGCGCGCCGCGCCCGATTCCCTGGAAGGGCAGTTGGCCTATATTCTCGAACACTGGAACGCGCTTGTCGGCGCTTATATTTACCGCTTGCTGCGCGGCCTTGACTTGATCAAAGAGGAATATAAACCGGTTTTTGGCGGGCCAGGCCCTTCCGAGGTGCCGGTTTACGAGCCTGAAATGCTGGAACGCTTCAGCCCCGACCGGGACTGGATGCCCAATCTTGTGCTTATGGCAAAGAACGCCTACGTCTGGCTGGATCAACTCAGCAAGAAATATGGGCGACCTATCACGCGCCTGGATCAGGTTCCCGACCAGGAACTGGATATATTGGCCCGCTGGGGTTTCTCAGGGCTGTGGCTGATCGGCCTGTGGGAGCGTAGCGGCGCGTCTAAAGAGATCAAAATACGCTGTGGCAATCCTGACGCGGTTGCCTCGGCCTATTCGCTTTACGATTACCAGATCGCGGCTGACCTTGGCGGGGAGGCCGCTTGCGATAATCTGAAACAGCGCGCCTGGCGGCGCGGCATCCGGCTGGCAAGCGATATGGTACCCAATCACGTCGGCATTGATGGCCGCTGGATGATGGAACATCCCGACTGGTTCATCTCACTGGATTACAGCCCCTTCCCCACCTACTCATTCAATGGCCCCGACCTTTCGCGTGATGAGCGCGTGGGCATTTTCCTGGAAGATCATTATTACGACCGCAGCGATGCTGCTGTCGTGTTCAAGCGCGTGGATCGCTGGACGGGCAGTCAGCGCTTTGTCTATCATGGCAATGACGGCACCAGTATGCCCTGGAACGACACAGCCCAGTTGAACTATCTCAACCCGGAAATGCGCGAGGCCATGATCCAGACCATCCTGCACATCGCGCGGCAGTTCCCTGTGATCCGATTCGACGCAGCTATGACGCTCGCAAAGCGTTCTATCCAGCGCCTGTGGTTCCCCGAACCGGGCAGCGGCGGCGCGATCCCCTCTCGGGCTGAACATGGCATGAGCCGCGCCGAGTTCGATGCGGCTATCCCCAACGAATTCTGGCGGGAGGTGGTTGACCGTGTCGCTCAGGAAGTTCCCGACACACTGCTGTTGGCCGAAGCCTTCTGGATGATGGAAGGCTATTTTGTTCGCACGCTCGGAATGCACCGCGTCTATAACAGCGCATTTATGAACATGCTGCGCGATGAAGAAAACAGCAAGTACCGCCTGGTCATGAAAAATACGCTCGAATTTGACCCGGAGGTATTGAAGCGTTACGTCAACTTCATGAATAATCCGGACGAGCGCACTGCCGTGGATCAGTTTGGGAAAGACGGCAAATACTTCGGGGTTGCTATCCTGATGGCGACCATGCCGGGATTGCCGATGTTCGGACATGGTCAGATCGAGGGCTTTGCCGAAAAGTACGGTATGGAATACCGCCGGGCTTATTGGGATGAGAAAATAGACGATCATCTCCTGCGGCGGCATGAGAAAGATATTTTCCCGCTGCTACGCAAACGCTACCTCTTCGCGGGGGTCGCAAACTTCCTCCTTTATGACTTTTACAGCCCAGAGGGGACTGTCAACGAGGATGTTTTTGCCTATTCCAATGCGGCTGGCAGCGAACGAACACTGGTAATCTATCACAACCGCTATGCCTCCGCAAAAGGGTGGATTCGCAATTCGGCGGCTTATTCGGTGAAGACAGGCAATGGAGACGCCCGGACGCTGGTGCGCCGGACGCTCGGCGAGGGACTCGGCCTGCAAGCGGACTGGAACCAGTTCTGTATCTTCCGCGATCACAGTGCAGACCTGGAATATATCCGCAACTGCAAGGATCTGTGTGAACAGGGACTGTACGTTGACCTGGGCGCCTACCAGTATCACGTATTCACGGATTTCCGAGTGGTCACGGACGATGCGACTCAGCAATACCGCCGCGTAGCCGATTTTCTGGGTGGGCGAGGGGTACCCAGTGTCCGAGAAACGATGCAAGAAATTTACGTCCGGCCTGTACTTGCACCCTTCCAGGCTCTCGTCAACGCGGAAATGTTCCAGCGCTTGCTGGAGGCGCGGGTCATGGAGCCTGAGCAGTCACTCGATGAACAACTCCTTGAGGAAGTTGAGAAGAAGGTTATTGACCTTCTGCGCTCGATTATGGACTTCCTACAAATCGAGCCATCGGAAAGTGAAAGCATCGATCCTTCTTCGCTGGCTGCCTCTATTCGTCAAGAACTGGAAACCGTGCTGATGCTTGCATCGCCCGAATACCCGTTGCTGGCGGAGACAGAGAATCAGCCAGTTCGCGCGCTCAGTGAGGCGCTCCATGCGGATACCTCACTGTGGGGTGGATTGTTGGGTTGGGTCTTCGTCCACGCCCTGGGCATGATCGCTGACCCTGTAGATGGTTCCGAGCAAAGCCGAGGCTGGCTAGACGAGTGGTTGTTTGGCAAGACGATTCGCAACACACTGCGCGAAATCGGGTTGGACGACGGTGCGGCTAACCATGCTCTCGCGGCGATAAAATTGCTTACGGCCAATCAGCGCCTGCTCGAAACACCTTATACAGACAGTGATGCGGAGACGGTTCTAGCCGCGCTCTTGCAGGACAACGACGTACAACAATTTCTCAACATCAACCGTTATGGCGATGTCCTATGGTTCAACAAGGAATCTTTTGACCGTCTGATGCTATGGATGCTGATCCTGGTTGTGGTTCAGGCAGTACAGCAAGCGCCCGCCCCGGAACAGGCGACAATGTCCGTGCAGGCGTCAAAAGGCACCCTGGCTTCCCCCTCCGGCGCGCTAACGGCCCGCGTCGCCCTGGTGGAAAAGCTGCGCAAAGCTGCCGATGCCTCCGGTTTTCAGATTGAAAAATTGCGGCAGTTGATAGCCCCGGCAGCGGCCCGTGCAAAAAAGGATGCGAAGAACGCAAAGAAAAGCGCAAGGGTCACCGAGGATAAGCCTGCCAAGCCTTCGCAGAAATCCCGTCGCCGTTCGCCGTAAAGGGTAAAGTGACAGGAAGGACCCGGCCTTGTGATATTATTCACTTGACACGGATCATGATTTATGTAACCCTGCTATAAAAGCCAATGTACGGGTCGCTGGGCTCTCGAAACCAGTTTTGTTCGTTATTTGATGGGGAGTTAAGTCATGGCTACCAGGGTTAACTGCATCTACCAGAGCGGGGAACGAGTCGCCATTGCGGGTTGCTACGAAGTTGCCGGAGCCGCGCACATTCAACGGGCATTGAATGCGGAGGATGTGTTCCCGTGCTACGATGGGCGGGCCGTTTGCTGGCGGCTGGCAGAGGATGTGCACACTTCAGCCGGAATGATCCAAACGGTTGCCAGGGGCACTCGATCCCGTCGAATTCCCTTCGCACAGAGTCGATCCTGAGTTGATGCGGAGATAATTTTCGCGAGACAGCCCGAACGCCCGTCCTGTGTTAAACTTGGTTCCGGCGCTTTTATCCATCTGCGCGGCTATCGCATGGGACGGACTTCATGAACAGATTGATCGGCATCTTTTTGATTCTGATTGGCATTATCCTGGGTTTCCTGGCCGGGGCCTGGCTTTTTACCAATTCGAC